>JAZRLW010000153.1:0-8706 GCA_045647025.1 Eubacteriales bacterium | reverse complement strand
CTTGTCATAATCCTTGTGCATTTCAATAAGGAAATCGAATGATCCCGACTGGGCAAGACAGTAGTCGATATAATAGAAAGGTCTTTCGAAAATGTGGCTCTGATACTGCCAACGGCCGCCCTCTTCAATATAGGTTATTCCATCGTGACAGATGTCGGGACGGAAGGTGGCTTCAAGGTCAAGCCAAAGCTGTTTTCTCTCTGCAGGAGTCATTTCGGGGGACTCGTAAACCTTTTGCTGGAAATAGTCAACCATGGTTCCGTAGGGAATAAAGTCTACTGCGTGTTCGAAGTGCATTCTTCTGTACTCGTCGGCTCTTTCTCCAAAGAAAAGCTCCATATATTTCCATGCAAAGAATTCCATTGACATAGAGTGGACTTCGCAGGTTTCCATTCCACCTGACTGAAGCTGGGGATCTTCGATATTCTTCATACCCTCGTAGAATGCAAGTGCATGACCAGCTTCGTGAGTAAGTACGTCCACGTCGTCAAATGTGCCGTTAAAGTTTGCAAATATGAAGGGCATTTTATATTTAGGGAATGCGGTACAGTATCCGCCGCCTGACTTGCCTTTACGGGCAATAACGTCAAACAGGTCGTGTTCAAGCATGAAATTGATAAACTCACCCGTAGACGCAGACATGCTTTCGTACATCTTTTTACCGTTTTCAAATATCTCTTCAACGGTGCCTATGGGCTCGGGATTTCCTTTTTTGAGAACGTTTGAGTTATCGTAAAGATAAAGCTTATCTACGCCCAATTCTTCAGCCTGTCTCTTTTTGAATTCGGAAACAAAAGGCACCCAATATTTGATAACTCCGTTTCTGAATACCTCAATATCTTCGGGAGAGTAGCAGTTTCTGCCCATTCTGTAGTATCCAAGCTCAACGTAGTTTTTGTATCCCAGTTTTTTTGCCTGACGGTCGCGGTTTTTTACCATGCGATCAAAAATATCGTCAAACTTTTCGCCGTTATCCTTAAGCCACTGTCCCATGGCGTTATAAGCGGCTTTTCTGACTTCTCTGTCTACGTCGTTACAGTATTTTCCAAGCTGGGGGATGTTGTGTACTCCGCTGTCAAAGGGTATCTGAGCAGATGAGAGGAGCTTTTTATATTCCGTGGAAAGCTTTGCCTCTTCCTGCATTTCGGGAACTATACTTTCGTCTATACTTTTAAGAGACAGTTCAAGGTTCTTTATAGCCACGGGGCTTACGTATTTTTGCAGTTGCTCTTTAAATTCGGAGTTTACGATTGCCTTTGCAAAGGGGATGGATGCTGCCGACACTTTTGCGCCGATCTCGTCGTAATAGTCCATTTCGTCGGAGTAAAATTTATCTTCGGTATTAAGGGTAAATCTTACATACGCTATGGATTCTGCAGTGAAATAATCTTCCGTGAGTCTGTTATACTCTTTGTAATATTCGTACTGCTCCTCTGCACTTTTCGCAGCGGTAATTCCCTCGATTATAGCGTTAAGCTTTTTTTCAGCCTGCTCGTAATCAAATCTTTCATAGGGGAGTTCACATTGTTTCATTGGAATACTCCTTTCACATATAGGTACGTGCCTGTCGTTAAACAGGCACGTTATTTGTATTGTTAATTCTTTGCGTTTTTCATGAAGTTCTTCATTCTCTGAGCGTGGTCAAGCGTTCTCTTTCTCAGGCGGAGAGATTTGGGGGTTACTTCAAGAAGCTCGTCGTCGGTAATAAAGTCCAAAGACTGCTCAATGCTGAATCTTCTGGGGGGAACAAGACGGAGAGCTTCGTCGTGGCCGGAAGAACGTATAGCGGTAAGATGCTTTTTCTTGCATACGTTCACCACGATATCAACGGGTCTGTTGCATTCGCCAACTATCTGTCCTGCGTATACCATTTCGGAGGGATCTACGAACATAGCGCCCGAATCCTGGGAGTTGAATATACCGTAAGAGGTGGTTTCTCCGGTTTCGTATGCGATAAGAGCGCCGTTTGCTCTGGTGGGAATCTCACCCTTTTTGGGCTGATAGCTGTCAAAAATGGAGGTCATTATGCCTTCGCCTCTGGTCTGGGTCATAAACTCATTTCTGTAACCGAAAAGACCTCTGGAGGGGATAAGGAATTCAAGTCTGGTGCGGCTACCAATATTTGACATATGTGAAAGCTCGCCCTTTCTTGTACCCATGCTTGACATAACGGAACCTACGGCATCACCGGGAACGTCTACTACAAGTCTTTCAACAGGCTCACACAGAACGCCGTCGATCTCTTTAAAGAGAACCTTGGGGGTGGATACCTGGAACTCGTAGTTTTCTCTTCTCATAGTTTCTATGAGAACGGAGAGGTGCATTTCGCCTCTGCCGCAAACGGTAAATGCGTCAGTGGAGTCGGTGTCGGATACTCGGAGAGAAACGTCCTTAAGAAGCTCTTTGTAGAGTCTGTCTCTCAGGTTTCTGGAGGTTACGAACTTACCCTCTCTTCCTGCAAAGGGGCTGTCGTTTACCATAAAGGTCATTTCAACGGTGGGCTCGGATATCTTTACAAAGGGGATAGGTGTAACGTCTTCGGGGGAGCAAAGGGTATCACCTATATTAACGTCTTCAATACCCGATATGGCAACAACGTCACCAACAGATGCTGTATCTACAGGGAGCTTTCCAAGACCGTCAAAGGTGTAGATATTTACAGCCTTTGCCTTTATCTCGGGATGGCTGTGGTGATGGTCGGTAAGGACTATATCCATACCCTTTTTAACATGTCCTCTCTCAATGCGGCCAACGGCTATTCTACCAACGTACTCGTTGTAGTCAATAGAGGATACCAACATCTGGAAGGGTGCTGTTTCGTCGCCCTGGGGAGCGTCTACGTAATCAACTATGGTGTCAAGGAGCACCTTAAGGTCGGTGGTGCCGTCATCGGGGGAGAGGGAAGCTATACCGTTTCTTGCGGATGCGAAGATAACGGGGGAGTCAAGCTGCTCTTCCGTAGCATCAAGGTCAAGAAGAAGTTCCAGAACCTCGTCAACTACTTCATGAGGTCTGGCATCGGGACGGTCGATCTTGTTTATAACGATAATGACCTTGTGTCCAAGCTCAAGAGCCTTCTGTAAAACGAAACGGGTCTGGGGCATAGGACCTTCAAAGGCATCTACCAGCAGAAGAACACCGTTTACCATTTTCAGTATACGTTCAACCTCACCGCCGAAGTCCGCGTGACCGGGGGTGTCTACTACGTTTATCTTTGTATCTCTGTAATTAATGGCCGTATTCTTTGCGAGAATGGTTATTCCGCGCTCTCTTTCGATATCGCCGGAGTCCATTACTCTATCGGCAACGGCCTGATTTTCACGGAAGGTACCGCTCTGCTTGAGCATTTCGTCAACAAGGGTGGTCTTGCCGTGGTCAACGTGCGCAATAATGGCTACGTTTCTGATGTTTTCACAAATCAAATTTACATCTTCCTTCATATATAATAAACTACAATAAAACAACATCATACATTATATACTCAAAAAAAACGAATGTCAACAAGGAAAACCCACCAAATTAAAAAATTAACCATTTGTTTACAATTAGCCTCTTGATTTTTAGGCAAAAGTGTGGTATTATATATAGGCTTGAAAAACAGAGCAAAATGCGTTGTTAGCTCAGCTGGATAGAGTGACTGGCTACGAACCAGTAGGTCGAGGGTTCGAGTCCCCCACGACGCGCCAAAACCCCGATTGTTTATCAGTCGGGGTTTTTGTTATATAAATTTATTTGAGGGAAGTATAGGTTATGAATAAGATTTTCTTGGATAAGACAATAGAAAAACTGAATTTTCCCCAAGAAGCAAGAGATGAGATATTCGCTTGCGTAAAGATTATTGAGAATAGCGGCTATGAAAAGAATTTTGATGGGATAGTTTCTGCTTTCATTGGCGGAGAGTATGTTTCCAAAAACGTAAGGCAGGAAGTCTTTGCTTTTGCCGAAGAAACGAAGATCCATAAATATGCTGTATGGCTCCTTGTTTGTCTGCTCGCAATGGAAAGTGCCATGCCAATTTGGCAAAGTAGGGGACGAAGTGAAGACCTATTCTGGTATACGTTTGAAGACATTACCTTTAAGGCACGCAAGTGTAAGAATATTCACGGCGTTTGGGGACTTTTTGTTCCATATTGGTATAATAGATTCTACAATGCGAAGATAGTCAGATTCGGCTGCTTTGAGTTTGAAGAGGGGCATTATAAACTCGATGAATCCTATGTTTGTGGTAGCGTTACCGTTAATAAAGGGGATGCTGTAAAAGGTCTTCACATACCCGCCAGCGGTCTGCCCTTTGATAGGGAAGGGCGTATTTCTGCTCTTAAAGAAGCGTATGAGTTTTTTAAACCTCAGCTTAACGGACGTCCATTAGTTTGCAAGTGCCATTCTTGGCTTCTTTATCCTGATTATAAGGAACTTTATCCCGTTGGGTCAAATCTTCGCAGTTTCTTTGATGAGTTTGATATTCTTTATGCAGACCACCAGGATAACTTTGCAGATATCTGGAGGGTTTTCGGAAAGGATAAAGATAGACCCTATGAAGAATTGCCCGAAAAGACTTCTTTACAGCGGGCTTTTAAATCTTATCTTCTTTCCGGCGGTAAGTCGGGAGAAGGCTTCGGTATGCTTGTGTTTGACGGTGAAAAAATAATAACTTCAAAATAGGGAAAGACTCTTCTTGGGAAGAGTCTTTTTTCTGTATTTTACATCTTGACATTTTTGTAAAATTATGGTATAATAAATTTGTATAGCGTTCATTCATTGATAGGTGGTGACTTTGTGGCTAAAATAGATAAGACTGTCCTTCGGGAAACGCGGTATATTGCCCTTTGGGTAGTGATATTCAGTGTTATTATGGAGGCCGTCTTTCTCATAATCAATCAGTGGGATTATACCGTTATTTTGGGGAATCTTCTCAGTGCTACTGCAGCAATTCTCAACTTTTTACTTATGGGTATTACAGTGCAGAAAGCGGTGGTTAAGGAAGAGAAGGACGCAAAGTCCACAATGAAGGTATCCCAGAACCTTCGTATATTAGGGCTTTTCGTTGTTGCTGTTGTTGGCGCGGCCTTGCCCTTCTTTAACACCTACGCAGTTCTTATTCCTCTGCTCTTTCCCCGTGTAGCGGTTGGGATTAGAATGTTTTTCAGTAAGAAATCAGATAACGATACAAATGAGGAGGTGAAGGAAAGTGAATAAGAAAAGCCGTGGCTTTATTGCGGTGGACGTGCTGTATCTATGTATAGCGATTCTGCCGATAGTAGCGGCGATGGTTCTTAAGATACTTACAGCTCAACCTTCGGAAGGAATATCAATTACGGGCGCGATGGTGTATTTCACCCTGAATATGCCTATACAGAACCTTCCCATAACAGAGGCTCAGGTTAATTCATTTTTTGTGCTGATCTCTATTTTCGGCCTGTGTCTTTTTATGACTCACGGACTCAAGGTCAAAGCAGAGCTAAAAAGACAGTATCTTCTCGAATGGTGTATTGAAAAGGTCAAGGGCCTTGTAAAAGATAATATGGGAGATTTTTTCTCCGGATACGCTCCCTTTATTGCTGCCATTATAGCCCTTTCTGCTTTTTCAAGTTTGCTTGCCCTTTGTGGACTTTTTGCGCCCACGTCTGACATAAACGTAGTGGCAGGTTGGTCCATATTGGTATTTATCCTGATTACCTATTACAAATTAAAAGGCGGACTTCTCAATTATCTTAAGGGATTTACGGAGCCTATATTCGTTATGCTTCCCCTTAATATTCTCGGTGAAGTAGCAACACCCGTATCAATGGCCTTCCGTCATTACGGTAACGTTTTGTCTGGATCGGTTATTGCTGTCCTTATAGCTGCCGCACTTCAGGGACTATCGTCTTTAGTATTGGGCTGGCTTCCCGGATTTTTAGGGGAGATACCCTTCCTTCAGATAGGTCTTCCCGCTGTTCTTTCTGTTTATTTTGATATTTTCAGTAGCTGTATGCAGGCCTATATATTTGCGATGCTGACAATGCTTAATATTTCCGGTAATTTCCCCCAGGAAGAATACGAAAAAAGACAGCTCAAAAAGCTTGAAAAGAAAAATAAAAAATTAAAAGTAAATAATTGATTTTTGGAGGTATATTTATTATGGAACTCGCTATTGGTATTATTTTAGGTTGTTGTGCTCTTGGCGCAGGTATTTGTATGGGTATCGGAGCTCTCGGCCCTGGTATCGGTGAAGGTCATGCTGTTGCAAACGCTTGTGAAGCCATCGGACGTCAGCCCGAAAGCAAGGGCGCTGTAACCTCTACCATGATTATGGGTTGTGCTATTGCAGCAACCACCGGTATTTACTCTCTCGTTATTGCAATCCTTCTTATCTTCGTTGCTCCCAATATTATGGTAAACGTTCTTAAGAACGCTCTCGGTATCTAATACGGTTGCGTGGACGTGGAGGTTTATTATGCAGTCGTTAGACATTATCTCCGTCAATCTGTGGCAGATACTTATTTCTCTTGCTAATCTTACTCTTTTGTTTTTCATAATCAAGAAGTTTCTTTTCAAGCCTCTTCAGAATATGCTTGATCAGAGAAAAGCCGAGCTTGACGGACAGTATTCCGCTGCGGCTCAGGCTGAGCAGGAAGCTCTTGAAACAAAAGAGTCTTGGGAAAATAAGATGCAGACCGCTAATGCAGAGGCTGATGCCATCATGCAGTCTGCCACCGAAAATGCAAAATGGCGCGGAGAAAAGATTGTAGCCGAGGCCCAGGATAAGGCGGACGGTATTATCCGTCAGGCTGAAACCGAGGCTGAGCTTGAGCGTAAAAAGGCTCAGGCCGGCATTAAGCGCGAAATCGTAGACGTTTCTGCCGCACTTACAGAAAAGATGCTGGGCAGAGAGATCAACGCGCAGGATCATCGTGCGCTGATAGATTCCTTTATTGAGGAAATAGGTGAAAACGATGACAGAAATGAGTAAAGAATACGCAACCGCCCTCTTTATGCTCGCACGCGAGGTTGGGCGTGAAAAAGAATATTCTGAGGCGCTTAATAAAGTAATGGCGGCATTTGAGGAAGAACCCGATTATCTGGAATTTCTCTCTTCGCCCGCAATTCCCGTAAAAGAGCGTCTTACCGCCATTGAGTCGGCATTCGCAACCCTCCTTCCCGAACACGTTCTGTCCTTTTTACAGCTTCTTTGTGAAAAGGGAAGAATAAGAGGTTTTAAGGAGGCCGTTGAGGAATATGACAGACTTCTCGATGCTTTTGAGAATATTTCCGTCGCAAAGGTAACGAGTGCCGTTGCCCTTACGGATAAGGAGCAGGAGCGCCTTGTAGAGAAGCTGGAAAAAATGTGCGGACATGCCGTTACCCTTACTTGCGAGGTAGACGAGGCCCTTATGGGCGGTATTATCGTAGAGGTTGACGGTAAAGTTATGGACGGAAGCTTACGCAGCCGTTTGCATGAAGTAAAGGATGTGATTAGCAGATGAGCTCAAGACCCGAAGAAATCAGTAACGTAATAAAAGAACAGATAAAAAATTACAGATCCCGAATCGAAATGAAGGAAACGGGTACCGTTATCCTTGTTGGTGACGGTATAGCAAGAGTTTACGGCCTTCGTGAATGTATGGCCAGCGAGCTTTTGGAGTTTGAAGACGGCAGCTTCGGTATGGCCCAGAACCTTGAGGACGAGACCGTGTCTGTTGCTCTTCTTTCTGACAATAACAATATTCGTGAGGGTACCACCGTTCGCAGAACGGGTAAGGTTCTCTCCGTTCCCGTAGGCGAAGCCCTTCTTGGCCGAGTAGTAAACGCTCTTGGTGAGCCTATCGACGGAAAAGGTCCCGTAGCATATACTGCTACCCGCCCCGTAGAATCTGAAGCTCCCGGTATTATTGAGAGAAAGAGCGTTTCCGTTCCTCTCCAGACGGGTATTAAGGCTATTGACAGTATGATTCCTATTGGCCGAGGACAGCGTGAGCTTATTATCGGCGACCGTCAGACGGGTAAAACCGCAATAGCTATTGATACTATAATCAATCAGAAAAATACAAACGTTATTTGTATATACGTTGCCATTGGACAGAAGAACACTTCCGTGGTACAGCTTGCCACCGAGCTTGCAAATGCGGGCGCTATGGAATACACCATAATCGTATCCGCTTCAGCTTCCGAATCTGCACCTCTCCAGTACGTTGCGCCCTATTCCGGTTGCGCTATGGCAGAGTATTTCAGAGAGCAGGGTAAGGACGTTCTTATAATCTACGACGATCTTTCAAAGCACGCCGTAGCTTACCGAGCACTCTCCCTTCTTATCCGCAGACCCCCGGGTCGTGAAGCTTACCCAGGCGACGTTTTCTATCTCCATTCAAGACTTCTTGAACGTGCCGCTTGCGTAGCTCCCGAATACGGCGGAGGCTCTATTACTGCCCTCCCCATTATAGAAACCCAGGCGGGTGACGTTTCTGCTTATATCCCCACCAACGTAATTTCCATTACTGACGGCCAGATATTCCTTGAAACCGAGCTTTTCCATGCAGGCGTAATGCCCGCTATAAACCCCGGTATTTCGGTTAGCCGAGTAGGCGGTTCTGCTCAGCTCAAGGCTATGAAGAAGGTTTCGGGCGAGCTCAAGCTTCTTTATTCTCAGTATAGAGAACTTAAGGCCTTCGCTCAGTTCGGAAGTGACCTTGATGCCGACACGAAGGCAAGTCTTGCCCTCGGTGAGAG
>JAZRLW010000152.1:0-4165 GCA_045647025.1 Eubacteriales bacterium | reverse complement strand
CTTAAGGAATGGACAGTATGGGCTCAGAGAGAGAACATCACTCCCGACCGTCAGTCCCTTGAAGAGGGCGAAAAGCTTATCTGCAAAAGATTTGGCGACAGCGGTAAACTGCTTACCGTAGCCGAAGTTGAAGAGGGCGCTACATACGAATTCAAATTCACCTTCTCGGTTGAAGATATGACTCATCCCAAGATGAGCACCAGATTTATCGTTGACACCTACGCCGCCGACGGCAAGGCTATTCAGACCGAATACGCTCCCAAGTACGAAAAAGAGGGCGACCTCTACACCGCTACGGGAACCTTCGTTGCAATGAAGGGCTCTGCAAAGGCAGAGGTTATCGCAATGATAATGTCCACCGACAACGGCTCTATGCTCATAAGAGAGGCATCTCTCAAAAAGATAGCCCCCATCCCTCCCCGCAAGGTAACCGTGGCAGCAGGATTTCTTAACTGCTACGAAAACAGGGATAAGGAAACCGTTCAGAGCAGATTTGAAAAGATCCTTGCTCTCTGCGACAAGGCAGGTCAGCAAAAGATCGATATAGTATCCTTCCCCGAAAGCGTCTGCTACTTTATGATTCCCCCGAAGGCAAAGGGCGAGGTTGCTCAGCCCATTCCCGGCCCCTGGACGGAGGCTCTGGGCAAAAAGGCAAAGCAGTACGGAATGTATATACTCTTCAATATGTCCGAGCTTGGAGAGGACGGTCTCCATTATAATACCACCGTTATCATGGCAAGAGACGGTAGCCTTCTCGGCAAGTACCGTAAGTGTCACATCACCTATAACGCCCTCAACAACGGCTCCTCTTGGGGTAACGAATATCCCGTATTCGACACCGATTTCGGTCGTATAGGCACCGTAACCTGCTTTGACCAGTTCTTCCCCGAATCCATTCGTTCCCTTGCAGTTCAGGGCGCTGAAATAGTATTCGTTCCCACCATTGGCGACGGCCACGTTCAGCTCCAGGCAAGAGCTATGGAAAACTCCATTTACATAGTTGTTCCCGGTGTAAACCACTCAAAGAAGTCCGACCAGCCCATGAGCCGAATTATCTCCCCCACAGGCGAAATTCTTGCAGGCACCTGCGAGGATATGGGACTTGCCACAGCAACCATCGACCTTAACAAGCCCAATTCCGCCTTCTGGTTCTCCGTCGGCGCAAGATACGGCGACAAAAACCAGATAACCAAGCTTGAACGCCGCCCCGAAACCTACGGCGAACTAATGAAATAAGATACGCCCTCCGCCCCTCCGCTGTTGCGGAGGGGCTTATTTTATGCGCGAAAGCGTAAGGTGACACGCTGCCCCTGGCCCCTGTTTCGAATTTCAGCATTGTTCGGCGAAAATCCGAAACTCTTATGAACCTTTTCCCCAAATCCATTGACATGACCGATTTATTAATATATAATATATACTGTATAACTATGTTTAATTATCAAGGAGATATATCCCCAATGAACAAGCCCATTATTCTCATCACCCCCTCCTTTACCGACCAGCCGGGGCCCTCTTATCTTATCAGAAAGAACTACCCCGCGGCCATTGCGGAGGCAGGCGGCATACCCCTGCTTATGCCCTACGCATCAAAGGCGGAAATGCTTGACTATATAAAGATCGCCGACGGCGTTATCTTCAGCGGCGGCGGAGATATGCTCTCCTCCATATACGGGGAAGAAGAAATATGTCCTCCCGTAAATTACAACGAGGAGAGGGACAGATTCGACCTTGAGTTTTTCAAGCTCGTCTACCGCACCGATATCCCCGTCCTTGCAATATGCAGAGGTGAGCAGGTTGCAAACGTTGCCCAAGGCGGCACCCTCTGGCAGGACCTCCCCACCCAGTGCGAAAACACCCACTCCCACCGCCAGACCGAGGACAGAGATTGTCTGACCCACAAGGTCACCACCCTGCCCGACTCCCTTATCAGGGAAATTACGGGGCTTGAGGAATTTGGTGTAAACACCTTCCACCATCAGGCAGTAAAGACTCCCGCCCCCGGATTTAAGGCCACCGCATTCAGCGACGACGGCGTAATCGAAGCCATCGAGTCCACCGAGAGAAGAGCCTTCTTCCTTGGTACCCAGTGGCACCCCGAAGCCTGCCGCGTACACAATCCTCATCACAAAATATTTGAGCGCCTTATCAGCGAGGCGGCCAACTACAAAAACACCAAAATCTGAGGAATTAAAATTATGAATCTTGACCAGATACTTTTAAAGGTGCAGAAGCCCGCGGCCTACAACGGCGGCGAGTTTGGATGCGTATATAAAAACAAAGAGGATGTAAAAGTCAGATTTGCCTTTTGCTTCCCCGACCTCTACGATATAGGCATGTCAAATCTGGGTATGAAAATACTCTACCACACCCTTAACACCCTCCCCGAGGTATGGTGCGAAAGATGCTTTATGCCCAATATGGATATGATGGAGCAGCTTAAGGCAAATAATCTTCCCCTCTACGCCCTTGAATCAAAGGACCCCCTTGCCGATTTTGATATAGTGGCATTCTCCCTTTCTTACGAGCTTGCTTATACCAACGTCCTTGCAATGCTCAAGCTTGCGGGAATCCCCGTAAGAGCCGAGGAGAGAGCACGCCTCCGCGCCCAGGGTAAAAAGATACCCCTTATCCTTGCGGGCGGTATGTGTATGTGCAACCCCGCTCCCCTTGAGGACTTCGTAGACCTCTTCTCCATAGGTGAGGGCGAGGAGCATCTTAAGGAGCTTGCCACCCTTTACGCAAACGAGGTGGACAAGACGGGAAGAATGACTCCCTCCACCATGGAGAACTTCCTCACCGCCGCCGCTGACCTTGAGGGAACCTACGTTCCTGCAAGAAAGCAGACCCTCCCCATAAAGATGCGCAAGATAACCGACTTTGAAAACGCCCCCTACCCCGACGGATTTATCGTGCCCTTCACCGAAGTGGTTCACGACCGCGTAATGCTTGAAATCATGCGCGGCTGTATCAGAGGATGCAGATTCTGTCAGGCGGGATTTTTATACAGACCCTTCAGACAGCGCTCCCCCGAGCTTCTCACAAAGCAGGCAGAGACCCTTTGCAGAAACACTGGCTACGACGAGATATCCCTCACATCCCTCTCCTCGGGCGACTACGAGAAGATAGAGGAGCTTTGCGACGACCTGCTGACCTTCTGTATGCCACAGGCAATAAATCTGGCACTCCCCTCTTTGAGAATAGACAACTTCTCGGGCGAGCTTCTTAAAAAGATACAGTCCGTCCGCAAGAGCAACCTCACCTTTGCTCCCGAGGCAGGTACCCAAAGACTCCGTGACGTTATAAACAAGAACGTTACCGAGGAAGATATAGAAAAGACCTGCCGCACCGCATTTTCCGGCGGTTGCACCTCGGTAAAGCTCTACTTTATGATAGGCCTCCCCACCGAAACGGACGAGGACATCGTGGGTATTGCAAAGACTGCCCAGAGAGTGGTTGATATATACTCCGAGGTCACGGGCAAATGGGGCGGTAAGGGACTTACGGTTACCATAAGCCTTGCATCCTTCGTTCCCAAGCCCTTCACCCCCTTCCAGTGGGAAGCTCAGGACTCCCTTGAGGAGATACACAGAAAGCAGCAGCTTCTGGCCAAGTCCATTACCTCCAAGCGTATAAACTTCCATTACCACGAGGGCAAGACCTCGGTCATCGAGGGTGTATTTGCCCGCGGCGACAAGCGTCTTGGCAAGGCCATTGAAAGAGCCTCCGAGCTTGGTCAGATGATGGATGCCTGGGGCGAGCATTTCAGCTTTGACAGATGGCAGCAGGTGTTCGAGGAATGCGGTCTTACTTTTGAGGAATACGCTAACAGAAAGCGCTCCTTTGACGAAGTCCTTCCCTGGGACGTGGTTGACACGGGTGTTACCAAGGCATTCTTTAAATCCGAATGCGAAAAGGCCTATGCCGAATCCACCACCCCCTCCTGCAAGGAAAAGTGCTCGGGCTGTGGTGTGACAAAGCTCTGCCCCGGCGACCTTTGTCCCCTTAAGAAGAAGGAGGAGAATTAATATGATAGAAAGAAAGCTCCTTCCCCCCGCAATGACGGTTAGGGTTAGATTTTCAAAAACAGGGTATGCTAAGTTCATCTCTCATCTTGACCTCCAGAGGACTATGATGAGAATAATGAGAAGAGCCGCCCTCCCCCTCT
>JAZRLW010000151.1:0-11078 GCA_045647025.1 Eubacteriales bacterium | reverse complement strand
TACCATTGAACTACACCCGCATATTCTGTTTTTGAAACGCCAATATTATAATATATTTTTTCTCGTTTGTCAAGTACGGAGTGAATATGTAACAATATTTTCATAAATCTCTGATATAATCGATATATACTTTACCGAAGGAGGTGTCGAAATGAAAAACATAAGGTCGCAAACTCGCAAAAGAAGCAGAAATTACGGCTTTAAACTGTTTGTTACCATAGTTCTTTTTGTTCTCGTTTCGGTGCTTACAGTCCTTTTGGTGATGCATATGAACGGGTATTTCGTCCCTCCTCTAGAGCCCGCTCCCGACGACGGAATTACCGACGGAGATATTGTTCCCGATACGCCCTCCGACGGTGAAGATGAGGAGACACTTCAGTCTCAATATCCTGCAGAGGAACCTTACGAGCCTCTTTACGGGGAACAGTATTCCACCTTCCGTCTGCCGAGAAGAACCGAAGAATATGCTTTTGTTGAAAAGATAATAGAAACTGCACTTTCAGAGCCTAAAGAGCCCGAAGATGAACGGGGAGTAACCAAGTACGGAACCTATTTCGGCACCCCAACATGGGAATGGTGTACCGAGTTTGCCGTATGGTGTATTTTGCAGGCTCAGGAGAGTATGAACGTTGAATATCTAAAGGTTCATTATCCCTTCGAGGACTGGTCGGGCGGTTGCGTGCAATGGTATAGGGAAAAAGGACTTTTCTTTAAAAAGGGCACCTACGTTCCCCGTAGGGGAGATATGATATTTTTCGATTACGACTACGACGGCAGTACCGACCATACCGGTTTGGTAATGGGGGTCGAGTACGACGAGGCCGAGGATAAGCTTTACGTTCTTACGGTAGAGGGAAATCTCCCCGAAGATTATCCCGTAGGCACCATAAAGGAGCGTAGACTTGCCATTGACTGGAAGAAGATATACGGCTACGGAACCTTCCTTTTTAGCGAGTAAGGTTTAAAATGGCTCGTACTCTAAAAGCCTTTTTTGCGCCTGGGTATTTCCTGTTATTGCTTCGCAAATAAGCTTTGAGGCAAGTATTGCTCCCACAATTCCGTTTCTTCCCGCGGCGTATATTCTGTACATGTCACCCTCTTCCGACACTCTTCCCATATAGGGCAATCCGTCGGCAGAATATGAGTACACTCTTTCGTAGAATTTTTCAGGCTCGCTTCCTTTTTCGGGGTCCTTTGATGGAATGCCGAAAAACATTTTATCCGATGCGGCCTGAAGTCTGCTGAAACTGAATTCGGCAGAGATATTGCTTAATATGCGTTTGTTTGAAAAGCCCTCAAGGTATATTCTGTCGTCTTCGGTAGTGCAGGCGATGAGGGGAGAATTCCCGAAAGATTTCAATACACATCTGTTTTTCCAGCCGAAAAAGTCGGACTTTTGTGCCGACACCGCCGAGTAGATTACGGCATTTTTCAGCAACCCTGTTTTCTGATACAGCCCCCTGCAATCAATAACCGTTTTTGCACGAATAAGGGCCTTTTTATCACCTACCGTCGCGGAAAAACCTCCGGCGGTACGTAACAGTTCCGTTATTGGGCTGTGTTCAAATATTTCCATACCCTTTATTGACAGATATCCTGCCAGATCTTCGCAAAACTGTGGGATGTTTATTTCCGCCGCACCATTGCCGTGATATATACCTCCTTCGCATCTGAAGGAGAACATTTCCTCGCAGTCGGAACGTAACAGCTTTTCGCAGGAGAAGCCTGAGTATTTTCTAAGTCTGTATTCTTCATTTAAAGCGTCTTCGTCTCCTGCGGATTTTGTGAAAAGAAAAGAATCCCTTATTTTGAAGCCGCAGCCGTTACCTATGGACGAAACGATCTCTTTTATATCTTCAATCGTATCCGAAAGCTCAGAGAATGTGCGGCTCGCTTCGTCGTGGCCGTATTTTCTTGCAAGGGAGCTCAGTGATACGTCTGTGTAAGGCAGAATATATGGCGGTGCAAAGGCTGTGCTACAGCCACCTATCCCGTTCATTTCACAAACAACGGGAGAAAGTCCTTTTTGTGCAAGCCTGTAGGCGCAGAGGAGTCCTGCGACACCACCTCCTATAACCAGGATTTCTGTGTCAATATCATTTTCAATGGATGGAAATGTTACACTTCCCGTCTTGCGAAAGGGGGATAATCCCCGCCCGCAAAGAGGAGATTTTTCAATAGACGTTTCTTTTGTCATAAGGTCAGTTCCTTTTGTGTTTTATGCTATAATTATGCTCCCATTTTTTGGAGATTATTCGGAAAGAGGAAAAACATGAATAAATATTTTCGTATAATTTTGATTTTTATCTTTATTTTGGCTGTAACTGTAATTATTTGCGGGTGTGAGGGGAAGACTTCCAAATTTACATCCTATGCTTTATACAACGAGACATCTAACCCCACGCCCTATATGCTTTCAGACGGAAAGACTGCAGGTGTATATATTAATCCTACCAAGGCTTTTTGCGGCTTTGAGGTAACTCTTACCACCGTGGCACAGTCTGAAAACAAGGTTACCCTTTGCGTATATAAGTACGATATTGACTATCAGACTTCCTTAAGCCGTTCTCCCGTCGCTTACGGCGTTTTTACTGACGTTGAGGCAGGAGAAAAGCTCTATTTGCAGTTTGAAGATCTGGCTGCGGGAAGGTATATACTCACTGTTTCTTCTACTGGGTCGGATATAGGCATTTACAGACACGCGTCAATTCCCTCTGTTGAGTCAAAGGCTCATTTTTATTATCATTTCCTCAAGCTTGAATCGGGAGCCTTTCCTTTTACCGTGACCTTCAGAACATCCAATGTTAAAGGCCTTGAAGCTGCTGACGTTCTGGCTATTCCCGATTATTCATGGGCTACCGAGGGTAGCGTCTCTGAAACTGAGGAATAAGGGGCTGAAAAGTTGACACTTTTCTGTGAAATAATCCGTCTTTTCCCTGATAAGGGGTTGACATATTCCCTATAATAAAATATAATATAAGTTAGAGAATTTTTAATTAAGGCAGGTGACCGTTTTATGGTATTTAATACAGACAATATGGACGGTCTCCGTATAGTGACCCACTCCGAGAGTGAGACAAACTCTGTGGGGCGTGACCTTGCAAGGTATCTTAAAGATATCTCTTCTTCTCGAAACACTCCTTTCTACGTAAGCATGACGGGAGAGATGGGATGTGGAAAGACCGCTTTTGTAAAGGGGGTTCTTGCAGGTCTGGGTTATGGCGGCAACGTTACAAGCCCCACCTTTGCTCTTTGTAACAGATACGACTGTGACCTTACGGTTTATCATATGGATCTTTACCGTATAGGCGACGAGGACGAGCTCTTTGCTGCGGGACTTCTTGATAACGACGAAGCCGATGCTGTGTTTGCCGAATGGGCAGAGATTGCAGACGGCAGTATGCCCTTCGAACTGTTTATTCGCTTTTCCTACGGTGAGAGCGTTGAAGAAAGAATAATTGAATTTTCAAAAGGCTGATATGTGTAATAACTTGACTGATAAAA
The DNA here is from genome assembly GCA_045647025.1 of Eubacteriales bacterium. Lineage (GTDB taxonomy): Bacteria > Bacillota > Clostridia > Oscillospirales > UBA644 > JAZQLP01. The sequence continues at coordinate 7,574 of JAZRLW010000151.1, read as the reverse complement.
CAGTATTGGCGCTGGATTGTGCCTCAAAAACCTGCTCTGTTGCAGTTGCTAAGGGCGGAAGAGTCCTTTGCGCTGTTGATACCGACACGATGAAAACCCATTCATTGACACTTCTTCCTTCCGTGAAGTATGCCCTTGAACTTTCGGGCTTGACTATGGATGACGTTGAAGCTGTTGCCGTGACTGCCGGCCCCGGCTCTTTTACGGGACTTAAGATCGGAGTTACCACTGCCAAGGGCTTGGCATTTTCCAAAGATCTTCCCTGTGCGGCGGTTTCTTCTATGTCTGCCCTTGCTTACGGATGTACAGGGTTTGATGGGATTGTTTGTGCTTCCTTTGATGCAAGAAGAAATATGCTCTATAACGCTATGTTCCGAGTTTGGGGAGGTAGGGTAGAGCGCCTTTGCGAGGATAGACAGTCCTCGGCGGAAGAGGTTGCCGCAGAGGTTCTGTCAACTGCATCAGACCTTGGATGCAAGGTAATGCTTGTAGGTGATGGAAGTGACGTCCTCTCCTCTTTTCTCGAAGAGAGCGGACTTTCCTTTGTCTCCGACAGTAGAGGTGTCAAGGCTTCTGATATAGTAAGCGCCGTCAATGCGGGTGACTATACCTGCCACGATTCGGCAACCCTGGTTCCCGAATATCTCCGTCCTTCTCAGGCGGAAAGGGAACGCAACGAAAGGCTTTCAAAGCAAAATTGAAATATAAATTAAACCACATATAAGGAGAATTTACCATGATTGCAATCGGTTCCGACCACGCAGGTCTTGATGTTAAAAACCTGCTCAGAGATTATCTTATTGAACAGGGCTATGAAGTAAAGGACGTAGGTACCTATACCCACGATTCTTGCGACTATCCTGTTTTTGCCCACAAAGTATGTGACTGCATTACTTCCGGAGAATGTGACAAGGGTATCCTTGTTTGCGGTACCGGTATAGGTATGTCCATGGCTGCAAACAAGAAGAAGGGCATCCGTGCTGCAGTTTGCAACGACGGCTTCTCCACCGAATTTACCAGAAGACATAACGACGCAAACGTCCTTTGTATTGGTGCCAGAGTTATCGGCCTTGAAAGAGCAAAGAGACTTTGCGAAATATTCATCAACACCGGTTTTGACGGCGCTCAGCATCAGCGCAGAATCGAAATGTACGAATAATCGTACCAGAAGAATATTTGATGAATTTATAAAAATTAAGAATTGCCGTTCAAGGCAACATGGAGGATTATTATGTCTAAGGATCTTAAAGTTCAGATTACAAACCATCCCCTTATACAGCACAAGGTTACCATTATGAGAAAGACCGACACCGGCTCCAAGGAATTCAGAGAGCTGGCAAGTGAGATCGGTATGCTTATGTGTTATGAGTTTACCCGCGACCTTCCCGTTGAGGCTGTGGAAATAGAAACTCCTATCTGCAAAACCGTTCAGAACGTTATTGCAGGTAAGAAGTTTGCCATAGTTCCCATTCTTCGCGCAGGTCTCGGTATGGTTGACGGCATCCTTCAGCTCGTTCCCGCTGCAAAGGTTGGTCATATCGGCCTTTACAGAGATCCCGAAACTCTTCAGCCCGTTGAATACTACTGTAAGCTCCCCACCGATATTGCTGACAGAGAAGTTATCGTGGTTGACCCCATGCTTGCTACCGGCGGTTCTGCTATTGCCGCTATATCCTTCCTTAAGGCAAGAGGCGTTAAGCATATAAAGAGCGTGCATCTCATTGCCGCTCCCGAAGGTATTGAAAAGCTTAACGAAGCTCATCCCGATGTAGATGTGTACTGTGCGGCTCTTGACGAAAAGCTTAACGATCACGGTTATATAGTTCCCGGCCTCGGCGATGCCGGAGATAGGATATTTGGCACTAAGTAATGAGTACAGACAGCGGTAATATAGTATACGGGCGCAATCCCGTTACGGAGGCCCTCAAAAGTGGCCGTACCATTGATAAAATATACGTTCAGCGCGGTGAGCGTACCGGTTCTCTTATAGCTCTTATAGCAAAAGCAAAGGAGAAGAGAGTTCCCGTTATTGAAGCCGATAAGCAGAAGCTTGAGGTTATGTGCGGGGATTCCCACCATCAAGGCGTTGTTGCTTTGATCACAGACTTCGTATACAGCGAGCCTTCCGACATGCTTGCTTTGGCAGAGGAGAGAGGGGAGAAGCCCTTTATCCTTATCCTTGACGGAGTTACTGACCCCCATAATTTGGGTGCCATAATCCGTACCGCAAATGCCTGCGGAGTTCACGGTATAATTCTTCCTAAGCGTAACAGCTGCGGCCTTACCGCTACTGTGTTTAAATCCGCCGCAGGGGCTTGCGAATATATGAAGATAGCTCGCGTTGTTAATATAGCTGAAACTATAAACAGACTCAAGGAACAGAACGTGTGGGTTTATTCTGCTGAGGGCGCTTCTCCCAAAGCCACCGATATATATGCCACCGACTTTTCTGGCGGCGTTGCTCTTGTCCTCGGTGACGAAGGCAAGGGTATATCCCGTCTTGTTCTTGACGATAGTGATTTCCACATAAAAATCCCCATGCTGGGACAGATAAACTCCCTTAACGTATCTGTTGCCGGCGGCGTAATCATGTACGAGATACTCAGGCAAAGGAGGGGTTGATCGGTGTTTATCGAAGAGATCAAGGCTCAGTATGAAGTCGCCTTTGAAACCAAAGAGCGAATAACCTTCGAGACCCTCGTTACCGCTTTCGCCGCGGTGCTTATGACCGTGCTGGTTCTCATATCTCTTCCCACCACGGCTCTTTCAATTTGTTCTATAGTCCTTTCGGGCATAGTGTATTTCTTTTGCCGAAGAGAATTTAACGACGCTATTATTTCTCTTTTTCAGAAGCAGCCGTCAAACGATACTTTTAACGTTGCCGCCCTTCTTATAAACGTTATACACTCTTTTGCCCTTATATTTGCTCATTCCGTAAACGCTTCCTTTTTTGCTCCCGCAATATTCTTTTCCGTTACAGCCTCTATGGGTATGAAGCTTATATTCGTTAACGAGATACTTAAGAATCTGGAGCTTGCGGCAAATAATTCCGTTTATATAGTGGAGGTTGGAAGAGCAAGCCTTGCAAAACGGTATATAGAGAAAGTCTGTACCGTAAACCCTATAGTAAGATTTCCCGATATGGTGGGAATAACCTATTCCGAGGATCCTTCCGAGGATAAGAACCGTTCTTTTGTTCCCATTATATTGCTCGCTGCTTTCGTAGCGTCATTTATCCCCTTGTTTTTCCACGGGGTCAATATGCTCTTTACCTCAATGGGTGCCCTCTTTGCTGTGACCGCCGCATTTACGGGAGAGATGACCTTCGTTTTACCCTATCTGGTAGTTCAATATAAACTCAGACGTCTGGGAAGCCTTCTTTTCGGATATCATTCCCTGACGGAACTTAAAAATATAGACACCATAATGGTTAAGGACACCGAGATGTTCCCCGAAGAGGGTATTTGGATAGACAAGCTTAAGCTTACCTCTCTTCCCAACGCAGCTCCTGCCGTAGAGTTTACAGCATCTATACTTAACGCCGTAAACGCTCCCGAAAGCAAGGCCTTTATGGGCTTTATAGGTTTTGATAAAAAGTATCTGCCTGCTCCCGATTCCATCCGCGTACTTAACGGTTACGGTTTCGTTGCTCAATTTGGCGAAAAGCTGGTTCTTCTCGGTAACAGAGGCCTTCTTCTCTCATACAATGTTATCCCTTATCCCCAGGAAAAGGAAGCAACCTTCGCAACGGGTGGCAGTTTGATGTACTGTGCTGTTGACGGAGAACTTGCGGCAAGTTATCTCGTTACCTACGAGTGTGATCCCTCAATGAAAAAGTCTGCGGAAAATATTGCAGGTGAATTCAATATTATCGTTGATACCGACGACTGTAACATAACCGAGCCTATGGTAAGAAAGCATTACGACATGCAAAATGCCACCGTTATCGTTCCCGATGAAAGCGAGATGCAAAGCATAAAGAGAATGCAGGAGAGGATGGAAAACTCTGATTCTCCTTGTATGCTCTCCTCAAAGCGAGCTATCGGAATTCTCGAATCGGTGCGCCATGCAAAAAATCTTTCATTCGTCATAGATTATTCCATTCTTACTTATCAAATAGGAATAATTCTCGGTATGGTATTTACACTTGCCGCTTTGATCCTCGCCCCCGCTATGGTTAACTCGTTATGGGTATTCCTTTATAATCTTCTTTGGACTCTTCCCATAATAATCCTTTCCCTGGTAAAGAGCGGAACTGCGAAATAAACAAGTTATTTATTTATGAAATGGAGTTATATATATGTCCGGACATTCCAAATGGAAAAATATTATGCACAAAAAGGCCAAGACCGACTCTCAGAAGGCCGCAATCTTCACTAAGATAGGCAGAGAGATCACCATGGCTGTTAAGGACGGCGGTCCCGATCCCGAAACTAACGCAAAACTTAAGGATATAATTGCAAAAGCAAAGTCCAACAACGTTCCCAACGAAAATATTGAAAGAGTTATAAAGAAGGCTTCCTCTGCAGGTGATGAAAGCAACTACGAAGCTATTACCTACGAGGGCTACGGCCCCAAGGGTATTGCCGTTATTGTAGAAACTCTTACCGACAACAGAAATAGAACCGCAGGCGACGTAAGACATTACTTCGATAAGTACGGCGGAAATCTCGGTCAGACCGGTTCCGTATCCTGGCAGTTTGCTAAAAAAGGCGTTATCGTTATATCCAAAGAGGACTATGACGAAGAAAAGCTTATGGAAGACCTTATGGAAGTATCCGTTGAGGATTACACCGCTGAGGGCGACGTTTATGAAATCTACACCAGCCCCGACGATTTCCATTCCGTTAGTGAAGGTCTTACCGCACTTAACTATGAGTTCGTATCCGCTCAGGTAGAACAGGTTCCCTCCACTTATATCACTCTTACCGAAGAGGACGATATTAAGAATATGCAGAAAATGCTCGATATCATGGAAGAGAACGATGATATACAGAGCGTTTGGCACAACTGGGACGAAGCTTGAGCATCATCTTTTGGACAGATTTGTCGTTAAGCTCTCTCGACAATCACAAAGATTGTATTCGGTCACTTGCCTAAAATCTGTCTCAAAATCTGATACTCAAATGTGTTATGGGTAATTTCGTCGTTAAGCTCCCTCGATAATCACAAAGATTGCCTTTGGGCGCTTGTATAGAAATTCCCGCAAAATCCACGCATTATTGGTGGCTTTTGTTTGATTTGTCATTGATAATTTTGCAAACCCGTATCTCAATAAAGAAAGGAATGAGAGAACGTGGGCTTTGAAGAGACCCTTAAAAAGCTTAGGAAAGAAAAGAATTTGTCTTTGCGTGACGCTGCTGCGGAGATCGGTATAAGCCACACCTATCTGGCTGCCCTTGAAAAGGGACGAGATCCTCGTACGGGGAACCCCATAGTTCCTTCTCAGCAGATACTTATAAACATCTGTAACCTTTACGGTATTGAATACACAAAAGCCTTTACTTATTTCAGTCTGTATAAAGAGCAGGATATATATGACTTTATGGGACATCAGCTCAACGTGTTGAGAAAGACCGACCCCCAAAGGTTTAAGTCCGTTCTTGAAATAATATACTCAGAATAGTAAAAGAGGTTGTCGCTTTTTATTGCGGCAACCTCCGAAGTATATATATTGGGCAGTCATAAATACTTTTTTATCTGTTCCAGGGCCGATTTTTCGAGTCTTGAAACCTGCGCTTGAGATATTCCGATATGCCCAGCAACCTCCATTTGAGTTTTTCCAGAAAAGAAACGGAGAGAAAGAATTCTTTTTTCTCGAGGTGAGAGGTGAGCTATAGCTTGCCTTAATGCTATCTCGTCTATCCATGATTCGTCGGTGTTCCCCTTGTCCGTTATCTGGTCCATAACGAACAGCGAATCCGAGTCGTCGTTATATATTGGATCAAATAGGGAGACCGGCTCGGTGATTGCATCCAGTGCCACCACTATTTCCTCCCGCGGAATATCCATATCCTTTGATATTTCTTCCACGGTAGGGTCGCGATTCAGATCATTTCTTAATTTTTCCCTTGAGCTCAATGCCCGATATGCCAGATCTCTCATTGATCGACTTACCCTTATGGGGTTATTGTCCCTAAGGTACCGTCTTATTTCTCCTATTATCATGGGAACGGCATAGGTTGAAAATTTTACGTCCTGGGACGTATCGAAGTTATCTATTGACTTTATCAGCCCTATACATCCGATCTGAAACAGGTCGTCGGGGTTTTCTCCCCTTTGAGCAAAGCGTTGTACCACGCTTAGCACCAGCTTCAGATTTCCGTTTATAAATTCTTCTCTGGCTTTTTCGTCCCCCTCTTTTGCCAACTTGAGCAACCTTGATTTTTCCTCTCCGGTAAGCACCCTTAATTCTGAGGTGTTCACGCCGCAGATGGTGACTCTTTGCATAAAGCCTCCTGATGGAATGATTTTGTTTTCATTATCCCCAAGGGGCGGTTGGTATATTCTAAAGCCGATTTTATTTCACAAAGAAAGGATCAAATATGAAAAAGGTTCGTCTTCTTTTGGGCCGCACAGGCTCGGGAAAAAGTTACCGTGTAGCGCAGGAGATAATTTCTCTTATCGACGGCGGATACGGCAAGACCGTTTATATCCTCGTTCCCGACCAGTACACCATGACCAGCGAAAAATTTTATATTGATCTCCTTGGTGAAAGACGGTTTTCTCAAGTCAGAGTAATGTCTGTTAAGCGACTTTGCCGTCACGTTCTTTCTTCATTTGGAGAATACTCTCCTAACCGCCTTTCCCAGGGTGGCCGAATGGCTCTTTGCGCAAAGGCCTTAAAGACTGCTTCGGTACATTTTAAATATTATCCTGCCGATTATTTTGATATGAGCTTTGTTAAGCATCTTGTCAAAACCTTTTCTTCATTTACGGTGGCAGGTATAAGCCCCGTGGCCCTTTTGCAGGCCGCAGAGGTGGAAAAAAACGATAGACTTGGGGATATTGCCCGTATTTATATGCAATATCTTCTTTTTACCGAAGAAGGGCTTTTTGATGCTGATGACGATTGTCAAAAGCTCTGTGAGTGTCTTGATCTGCACGATTTTTTTGCATCCGAATACGTTTACGTTGATAATTTCAGAACATTCCATCCCCAGGAAAGGGAGGTTATTAAGGCTATTGCCTTGAATAATGCGTTTGTAACCGTAGCCCTTCCCTGTGAAAATATTCTGCCCGATGACGGTCTTTCCCTTTTTTCTTTTATTTCGGAGTCAGCAAGAAGATTTGTCGGTATGCTTAAAAAATCGGGTATTGACTTTACTGTTGAAAATATTTCGGGTTCTCCCCGTTTTAATACAAATCCCGAGTTGAAATTTCTTGAAGAAAATATATTCAGAGATAGGGCTGCTGCATATATGGGACAGCCCGAGGGTATTTTTGCCCAAAGATGCCTTGATGTCAGAGATGAAGTAGAGGCTGTAGCGTCTGAGATTTCAAGACTCGTCTCCGAAGAGGGCTACGATTTCCGTGATATAAACGTCACTGCCCGTAGTATGGACTCTTACGCT
>JAZRLW010000150.1:0-10684 GCA_045647025.1 Eubacteriales bacterium | reverse complement strand
AGATCCACGGGGGCAAAGCCCTTTCCTTCGGGCATAACGAACAGCAGAGCTTCATTTTCAGCAGCTGAAGCAGCAGCTTTTATAATAGGCTGGGTAATTGAGTTTGCAAAAGCAAGAGCCATGGAGATAACTATACATATTACGGAAAGAACTACTATGCTTTTTATATGCTTTTTCATCCTTTTTTACCTCCGAACACTTTGTGTGCAGTCCACTTGTCTATATAAGGAGTAAGGATATTCATAAGAAGAACAGCAAAAGAAACACCCTCGGGATAAGCACCCCAGAAACGTATAAGTACCGTTATAAGTCCGCAACCTATACCGAATATCAGTCTTCCCCAGCTGTTTATGGGAGAGGTTGAATAATCGGTTGCCATAAAGAAGGCGCCTATAAAGAGACCACCCGACATGGAAAGAGCCAGAGCATTGACAATGTCACCTTCAATAAGGAAGGAAAGAACAAATACCGTACCGATAAAGCCGACGGGGCAATGCCAGGAAATTATGCCGCGGACAATGAGATAAATACCACCCACAAGAAGGGCAAGGGTGCAGGTTTCGCCGATAGCTCCGCCATGTGTGCCAAGGAAAAGGTCAAGAAGAGAAATCTCTCCGTCCGAGGCAATTATTTCAAGAGGAGTAGCACCGGAAACACCGTCCACTACGGGGAATGCCGCCTTAGCCATGGAGCCAAAGGCTACTATCATAAATACGCGAGCGGTAATTGCGGGATTTGCAAAATTCTGACCGATACCGCCAAAGAAGCATTTTACAACAACTATCGCAAAAACGGAACCTATTGCAGCCTGCCAGAGAGGTATGTTTGCAGGAAGGTTAAGGGCTAAAAGAACACCCGTAACCACCGCACTCAAATCCTGAACGGAGCGAGGCTTTTTAACAATAACATTAAAGAAAAATTCAGAGAAAACACATACGGCTACGCAAACGCAGATAACGGCGATTGAACGAAGACCGAAGATTACGGTACCGGCAATCATCGCAGGCAAGAGAGCTATTATAACCTCAAGCATAATGCTGCGGGTTGATCGGCCACTGTGTATGTGGGGCGATACCGACAGATGAAGCTTATCGGACATTATCAATTACCTCCTTTAGCCTTTGCGGCCTCTTCTTTGATATAGTTTTTAGCCAATCTGTTTGTCATTACCAACTGTATTCTGGCAGGGCAAACGTAGGCACAGCAACCGCACTCCATACAGAGGTTTGCATTCACAGCTATAAGCTCGTCCAAATCTCTGTTGCGGTAGGCCTTTGCTATAACAGCGGGATTAAGACCGAAGGGACACTGGTTTGCACAAGATCCGCAATGTATACACTGGGTGCTCTCGGGCAAAACCGTTTCTCTTTCAGTAAACGCCAGAATAGCGTTGGTATTTTTAAGAACGGGAGCCTTCATGTCGGGAACGGCAATACCCATCATGGGGCCGCCGTAGATAACCTTTGCGGGCTCGGTAGAAAAACCGCCGCAAAACTCAAAGACATCTGAAAGGGAAGTTCCAATGGGAACAATAACGTTTTTAGGCTCTTTTACAGCGCCGCCGTCTACAGTTATACACTTTTCTACCAAGGGCATACCCGTCTTTATATATTTGCCTATTGCAGCAACGGTGGTACAGTTGCAAACCACACAACCCACGTCTATGGGCAAACAACCTTCTTCAACAACTCTGCCTACGGTATGATATATGAGAACCTTTTCACCGCCCTGGGGATAAACGGAAGGAAGCACGGAAACTTTTCTGTTCTTACCTTTTGCGGCAAGACCCTTCATCTTCGCAATAGCCTTTTTCTTGTTATTTTCTACAGCTATTATCACTTTTTCCACGTTGAGATATTTCTCTATCATATCAATAGCGGTTTCCATATCCTCAACGTTATCTATCATAGTACGGTTGTCGCTTGTTATATAAGGCTCGCACTCTGCACCGTTAATGATAAAATACTCTATCTTTTTGGACTCGTCCACACCCAGCTTAACGTCAGTGGGGAATCCTGCACCACCAAGACCTACTATACCGCTGTCACGAACGGCTTTCAGAAAATCTTCCTTGTTTTCTATCTGGGGAGGACATATATCGGGACAAACCGTCATTTCGCCGTCGGACTCAATAGTAATAGCGGTACCCTTCGTGCCATTGCTTAAAAGAACACTGTCAATTCCTTTAACGGTACCGGAAACACTTGAATGAACAGGTGCGGAAATCTTGCCGTCGGGAGCCCCGATAAGGGTTCCAACGTCTACATGATCGCCGGTCTTGACAATAGGTGTAGCGGGTTTACCGATATGCATTGTCATCAAGATATTAACACTCTTCGGAGGTGTCATTCTTACAGCCGCCATGTCTGCCGTGTTCTTTCTGTGAGGCAACTTAACGCCATGAAGAGAGAAAGCCATAGTAAAACCTACCTTTCTATTATAGGAAAGCATATAAACTCAATTTATCAAACGTATTCTGCCCTTAAAAATAGTAAAATACGCTCCTTTTATTATACAATGTTTTTTTGATTCTGTCAACAGTAATTTTAACTTTATTTTCACAAAAACCACTCAAAATTCGGGGATAATTGACGATTGCGGTGCTTTTTGGTAAACTGTCTTGACAAAATAAGACCAATAATATATAATGGTCTAAAACGACGATAAAGATAGGAGAACAAGATGAACGTTATTGAACATGCCGTAGAATTAGTTTTACCCTATATCATTACTATTTTGGAAATCATGGGTATCATTATCGTATTCTGGTCGGGCATCGTTGGTTTCTGGCATTTTATACAGAACACCTTCATGAAAAAGAATCTCGACATACAAAACGGTCTTGCCCAAGGCTTAGCCACCGGACTTGAGTTCAAAATGGCAGCAGAGATCCTTAAAACGGTTTTGGTCCGCAGTATGGACGAGCTTTATATTCTGGGCGCCGTAATACTGCTCAGAGCAATTTTGAGTGTGCTGATTCATTTTGAAATGAAAAAATCAAAGAACGATCACCAGTAACTTCCACCTTTATTCCCCGTTTTATTTTAACTCTTAGGATTGATAATTAATGACTCTCGAAAAAAATACCGACAGAAATCAGATTTATCTCTATACTGTTTTTTGGTCGGTAGTATTCCTCATTTCAGCCCCCATCGGATGCATAGTCAGCGGAGAAGGAACTGATATTTTTTATAATCTTTTTCTTATCCTCACCTCCCCCTCAAAGCTTGTTACCGACTATTTTAATATCGGAGGGCTGGGAAGCACCCTTCTTAATACCGCGGCCTGCGGCATCGCCTGTAACTTAATAACCATTTTTGCAAAAGCGAAGAACAACACCCATATCCTGCCGGGATATTTCCTTGTAGTAGCCCATTGCTTCTACGGTCTTAACTTCGTAAATATGTGGCCACCCTTTATAGGCGTGTACGTATTCTGTAGGGTAACAAAAAGAAACTTTGCAGAGAACCTGCATATAGCAATGTTCTCCACCGCACTTGGTCCCTTTATAAGCGACTTCCTTTTCAGATACACATTGGGAGACCAATTTGTTTTCGGCAGCCCGAAGGTTACACTCACTGGAATCATACTGGCTCTTCTTTTTGGTCTGGCAACGGGATTTATAGTCCCCGCATTACTCCCTGGCACCACAAAAATGCACCGAGGTTTTAACCTCTATAAGGCCGGTCTTGCCATAGGCATTCTGGGCATGTTCGTTTATGCGTTTATGTATGCTACCCTGGGAATAGAAGCTCCCGATGCCCTTGCAAGAGAAAACTCTCTGTACCAACAAAACGGTAACTCCTACCGATTGTTTATGACTGCTATGTTTGGAGTTCTCTTCGTGGCGTCCATTGTGGCAGGCTTTATCCTTAACGGAAAATCCTTCAAGGGCTATCGAACACTTCTCCGCAGTACAGGACATGGGGTGGACTTTGTAAAGAGGTACGGAGCCCCTCTATCATTTATAAACATAGGCGTATACGGTCTCTTTATCCTTTTGTATCTTAACGTAATATTTCTCTCCCCTATCGGTGTTGAATACACCGGCCCCACAGCGGGAGTTACCATTGCAGCCATAACCTTTACAGCCTCAGGACAAACCCCGAAAAACGTATGGCCCATAGTGGTTGGTTATATGATACTTAATGCCATAACTTTTGCAATATGTTCGGTGGCCGGACTTGAAATGGGATGGTCGTTAGCATCTCAGAGCTACATAAATGGGTTGGCCTTTGCCACAGGCCTCTGTCCTTTTACCGGAAAGTATGGCTGGAAAATCGGAATCGTTGCAGGTATAACAAACGCAATAATATGTACGTCAACCTTAGCACTTCACGGAGGCTTCGTTCTTTATAACGGGGGCCTTACGGCAGGTCTTACGGCCCTGATACTTATACCCGTTCTCGATTATTACAACGTAAAAGAAAAATTCACAGAACCTGAAGCATTAATATAATAAAAAAGACAGACAGCTCTCGCTGTCTGACTTTTTTAGTTAATGTTATACTGTTTTATCATGCTCAAAAAGCGCGGACTTAAAAAATCGGTAAAATCCGTCCTTGACTGCCGAGTTGTCAACCATCAAATCCCCAAGATCGTAATAATATTTACCGGAGTCAATATCTATGGAAAGGGAATCCAAGGGGAAACCGGGCAAACGCTTGGGATGGGGCTTTGCAGCCATGATAAATCTTTCGGTAGACAAGCTTTCGTCTATACTTGTATATATGCAGCTCTCATCAAGCACAAGACATATTGCATTACGGTATCTGCCAATAAGGGGACCGTTATGTTTTTTTGCCATGGAAGAATAATACTCCAACATCTCATCGTCGCCAAGTTCTCTGCCGCCTATTCGCCTGACGTGAATCCCTGGCTGAAGAGAATCGTCAACGGCGTCAAAATACAGCCCGCTATCGCAGGAAAAGACAGGTCGTCCAAATGCTTTATAGTAAGCCTTTGCCTTGATTATTGCGTTTTCAAGAGGGTTTTTCCCAACCTCTTCAATATGGGGCAAGGGTGAATCAATATCATTCAGGCCTATTATCTTTATATCCAAAAGGTCTGCCACCCTCTGCATAGAGGCAAGCTTTGAGGCATTTGTTGTGCCGTAAATTAATTCCATACAAACTCCAAATTAATATTAGTATCCGCCTTCATCTTTAAAAGAACGTACAGCGTTGATATAACTCTCTTTTCCGACGGAATAAGCAAGACCGTGCCCTGCACCCTCAACGGTAATCAGCTTCTTTTTAGATGTGCATATCTCATACATATCCTTACTCATTTGATAAGGCACGAAGTCATCTTCATCGCCGTGGACGAAAATTACAGGCACACGGCATGCCTTCATGGCCTCTTCAGCAGAGGTTTCTTCCAAATCAAATCCGCCGTATATCCGTGCCCCCAGCCTTACCAGAGGGTATAAAAGGTCTGCAGGAAGCTTCATATCTCTTATTACTTTTTTAATAATAGCCTTTGGAGAAGAGTAACCGCAGTCGGCAAGAATGCCGATAACGTTTTCGGGCAAAGGGGTACCCGCGGCCATAAGTACGGTAGCTGCGCCCATGGATATACCTGTAAGCATAAGCTTGCAGTCCTTCCCGAAATGAGAAATAGCGAAATCTACCCACCTGAGGCAGTCCTTATGCTCGTTAATACCAAAAGAGATAACGTGACCGTCGCTTTCTCCCGAAGCTCTTTGGTCTATAAGCAGAGAGCTTCTCCCCAGGGCGAAGCACCTGCGTACTCCACCGCAAAGGTCTCTCTCCGAAGTTCCCTTATACCCGTGAAACATAAGCTCTATAGGCGCGCCCTTTTCATACTCGTAATAAATACCCCTGAGCGTAAGGCCGTCAAAGGATTTAATTGAAAAGATCTCTCGTGGACGGGCTCGATTCTCCTTCATCCAACCTATCATTTCATCTCTGTAGGGCTCATATATGCTTCCATTGGGGATCTCGTATTCATCCTTCTCCAAAGATTTTCTTTTAGGAGAATAGAAAGTCATAAAAAAGCATATAAGCGCACCTATTAAAACAAGAACAATTATTACCGCCACAACAATTGGTATTATCCAGAAATTCATATCATTTTCTCCAATTACTTTATAAGAACATTATACTACTTTTTTTACCCAAAGTCAACGGTATAAAAACATCCACCCGCCGTGGCGGGTGGATTATTGTTATTTGGATATTCCGAACAAAACATTATTGAAAAGCATTTCTGTCTTTTCATCGCCTAACTCTTTTTTAAAAACGTCGGTGGATGGGCCGCCGTTACGGAGAAGGCCGTTTACGTAATACGCCGCCTTTTCAAGCTTTGCTTCCCTATCGGACGAACCCACATTGCCGCCTTCGGCAAGATAGGCTTCAAAATGCTTCAAAGTAAGTTCGTCAAATATTCCAGTTAAGTTTTTCTTTCCTTTGGTTGAAATACTGGAATCAAGCTTGATATTATCATACCAATGCTCTCCGGGATCTCTGTAAGGCAAAGACGAATATTGCGCCTTTATATCCATAAGAGCTTGCTCTGAAAATTCTCCCACAAGAGTATCGTAAAGCTCCACTATCAGGGTATCGTTACCCATGGCAAAGATACGGTCATAGGAATACAGGGGCAGATCTTTTTCGGTGGGATTGACGATAAGAGTATCCATTTTCATCAATCCGAAAAATCCCTTTGCCCTCATTACCGAAACGTGGCCAAGGCCGACAGCCTTGTAAGCTTTTACAGAAAAGGTCATTCCGCTAGCCTTCAGGATAGACATATCCCCCACATCAATTTCTTCAAGAGGGTATTCTTTAGAAAGAATATTTAATAACTTTTCGGTCATGCTTCTTCACCGTTACGAAGCTTCAGTCCTGCAAGGCCGTTTTTATGGAGAAGAACTACGCCCAAAAGCAGCGTTCCCTGACCTACAACGTTTACCCCTTCTGCAATCCAATTCATTGCCGCAACGGCAAAATCCTGGGCAGAAAGATAACCCATACAAAGTGAGCAAATAAAGGAAATGGCAAAAATGGCTATAAGGCCGGGCTTCTTAAGCTTTGCGGAAATAATGCAAAGAACCACATCCATAATGCCAAGGCCCGCAACCATAAGACCTACAAACACAAATGTACCCGAAAATACGGGAGGCACCACTGCCATAAGAGAAGTCTTTGACTGCTTATGGGTAAGCATGGCGAGGATGCCGATACCTGCAAGCAAAAAACCTATGGACTGCACAGGGAAGAACATAGCATTAAGAGACTGGAAATCACATACGCCTGCAGCGTAAAGAAGCTTCCATGTAGCTTTCAGGGCTCCCGCGCATATAACGTCAATGGTGCCCGCGGCAAAAAGAGCGAAGGCGCCTTTGCTCATTTTATTGTAAAGATCGCGCATCAAAATCACAGATGCTATTGCAAAGAAAATTACGGGAATGTAGTCCACAAGAGCCATAGGAATTGAAAAATCGTTCATTTCTATTCCTCCTCGGTCTTATTTCTTCTTGTTAAGATGATATATGGGAAGAAGAGGGATAATAATGGGAGTCTTGTTTGCGTATGTATTGTACTCTTCGTTTTCACCGTAGCGCTCCATCTGGCGCTTTTCAAGACGCTGAGCGCCGTTAAACATTATGTATACTATACAGATATAAGCAAGAACGGCAACTATCCACTGGCCTACGGTTGCGTAAGCAGTGATACCACTTACGAAAATACCCGTCCAGAATATGATTTCGCCCAAATAGTTGGGGCAACGAACCATCTTATAAAGGCCCTCTGTAGCAACCATATCGGGGCGGAGCTTTTTTTGGGCAGACTTCTGATTGTCGGCTATAGATTCAAGAATGAGGCCGAAAACAGAAACGGCAAATCCTATGCTGGGAAGTATAATATCGGTAGATGCGTTATCGTATCTGAAGAGCATAGGGCTTACCTGCGCAACGTAGAGAACGGCAACGCAAAGCCAGATGGTTACAAGAACGAATATGGGCATTTTCTTTTCGTTATTCTTTGCAAGAGTATCCTTTGCAACGTCAGTCTTCTTAAAAGAAACGTTCTTAAGTTCTCTGACAAGAAGGAAGCCCGAAAGGCGAACACCGTAAGCGATGAACAGAGCCATCTGAATAAAAACTATCCAGAGAGGAGTTGCGGTGGGGTTAATTAGATACATTATAAATATTGCAATACCGCCACCTGCAACGGCAAAGCCGTAACCGATAGAAAGAAAATAAACGAACTTATAAAATCCTACGGCGCAAAGAACTGCACAAACTATAAGAAGTATACCTAAAAGTGACCAGGGCATATTAGTTGTTCTCCTTTCCGAAATAATTCTTTATATATTCTGCAAAGCTCTTATCTCCAACGCAGGTATCACCCACAAGATCGTGGCTGAGGGTCCACTTGGAGAAAAGTATAATATCGTGTTTGCCTGCCTTTTTGATTTTGGGAAGGCTTGCGAGAATACCGAAGAGCCAGATGGGAGCCCACTTGATTTTAAGGGGCTTCTGAGCGGCCTCAAAGCACATTGCTGCCATTTCTTCGTAGGTGTAGGTTTCCTTACCGCCAACATTATAGGTAACGTTAGTGTCGTTCATGTGATCTACTACGAAGCGGGCAAAATCGGGGCAATCAACAACGTTTGCACGAACCTTACCGTAACCCTTGAGGAGCTGCATTTCGCCCTTGTCAACGTAGGGCTTGAATACCTTTGCAATATCGTAAAAGTATCCCGTAGGACGGTAGATAACCCAGTCCATTTCCTGTTTTTTGATTTCTTCTTCAACCAGATACTTTGCATGAAGCATAGGAACTTCCTCTGCACCGGGCTCGTCGCAGGAAATAACGGAGATGTAGTTAAACTTCTTTACACCTGCGCTCTTTGCCTCTTCATAGAGGTTAAGATTGCCTTTATGGTCTATATCGTAGGAAGTAACCTTTGTGGAAGCACCGGTAAGGCCTACGGTGGTGATAACAACGTCTGCGCCCTCGCAAAGTCCCTTCAGAGTTTCGGGGTTTGTAGCGTCTATCTGCACAAAGGTATATTTGCCCTCTGTGCCTTCTACGGCAGTTTCTCTCAAGTCTGCGGCAACGACTTCGTGACCGTCTGCACAAAGACATTTCAAAATATCGGCGCCAAGATTACCGAAAGCACCTGCAAGTACAACTTTCATTTCCTTTATCTCCTTATTTTTTATCTTTTTCTTTAGAACGTTTATCGTTAATTATCTGCATATGCTCGGCAGTAATAAGCTCTACGTTGTTCTCTTTTGCCCAGGCTACACATCCCTTGAGTACTACGGAGAGGAATACCCTGGGAACGCCTAGAATGGTCATAAGAGCATCGTCGGTAAACTTAACCTTATCGTCAGCTCTGTCTGCGGCGTATCGTACCGACTCAAGAGAAGCCTGACGGACCTGCAAAAGCTCAGTTCTCATTCTGGTCTTTCTATGGAACCAGAAGTTCTTGGAATCACGGTAACCGTAATCCACGGGAAGAGCAGGAAAATCCTTGGCTCTAACGCCGTTAATAATGGCATCGCTGTACTTCTTTTTCATAAGAATCTTATCTATCTTAAGAATAAAATGAGCGCCAAACTTGGAAGTAATGCCGTTAAAATCGTGATAGGGACCTTCGTAGCCGTTAAGCTCACCGGGAAGATCCTTATCTGCGCCGTCAAGATCACGAACCCAAGTGCATTCGATGACCTCAATGGCATCTGTCATAACCATAGGTCTTTTTTCACCAGTTTCTTCCTCTATCATACTTGTTTCAAGCTTAAAATTACACTTAGGCATCTTTTCAGAGGGTTTGTCTCCGGGCCAGGACAGCTTTACAGCTTCTTTGAAAGACTTGGGATTATCGTCTATGAAGTTCAACGCGCACTTTCCGTTACGGAGAATATTCTGGGCGGTATTGGAAGAATTTCTGCAGCAAAGGAGCATTGCATAATAATCCTTGCCAGCTACGTAATAGGGCTGAATAAGGGAATAGGGGCCCAGATTGGTAGTACCATCCTCGCACAAAGTGCTGATAACAACAGTAGGCATGGGGAAAAACAACGACGTTTGATAGAAGTTGTCCACAATGCGAAGGTTTTCAAAGCTACTCATAAAGAATCTCCTTATATTTAAAGTATTATTATTTTTTATTTATCGGGCGTAAGCATAAAGGCTTCTATCAGTGCCGCGGCCTGTTCTATTTGCTCTGCATTTGAAACTGTTGGAATACCGTCGCCTTCCTGCATACCGTACATTCCGAAATATGCATGGCAACCGCCGTATATAATGGCCTCTTCAAAATCTTCGGGAAGATTTGAGCGGTATTTTTCGTAGCTAGCCTTATTGAGGACCCCGTCCTCACTCCCGTAAACAGACAGCACCTCATAACCACTATCTGAAAGGTCTGCCGTGGAATATGATGCAAGTAAAACAAGCCCTTCTATCCACTTCTCATTCCCCGCCAGATAAGTAGCCGCCATGCTTCCCCCAAGAGAATGCCCACCTATATACCAGCGCTCGATGTGGGGATAGAGAGTGTCAAGCCCCTCTGCCGCATCAACGTCAAGGATTGCAAGATTTGCAGGCATCTCCACAATCAGGCAAAGAATCCCAAGTCGGATCGTAGCCATGTCGTTCTGTGAGCCAAGGAGTTGTAGCCCCTAATTGTCTTCCTAAGACCGCTT
>JAZRLW010000149.1:0-16501 GCA_045647025.1 Eubacteriales bacterium | reverse complement strand
ATGCTTGAGGTTTACGTTAAGGAATTCAAGATCCTTTCCGTTGCCCAGACACCTCCTTTTGAAGTAAATGACAACAAGAAGGTTAAAGACGAAACGGCTCTCAAGTACCGTTACGTTGACCTTCGCCGTCCCGAGCTTCAGAGAAATATCAAGATGCGTCATGATATCGCGCGCATTGCAAGAGAATACTACTACGAGAACGGATTTTTCGAGATTGAAACTCCTATGATGATTAAGCCCACGCCCGAAGGTGCGCGTGACTACATTGTTCCTTCCCGTATTCACAAGGGCAGCTTCTATGCGCTTCCTCAGTCACCTCAGATTTATAAGCAGTTGCTTATGCTCTCCGGCTTTGACAGATACATTCAGCTTGCTCGTTGCTTCCGTGACGAAGACCTCAGAGCTGACCGTCAGCCCGAGTTTACACAGATCGACCTTGAGATGAGCTTTGCAACACAAGAGGATATTATGGCTATGAACGAGGGCTTTATCAAGCGTGCGTTCAAGGAAACTCTTGGAGTGGATATTCAGCTTCCTATGCAGAGAATGACATATACCGAAGCTATGAACCGTTACGGCTCTGACAAGCCCGACACAAGATACGGTATGGAAATTATCGATATTTCCGAAGCAGTTAAAAACAGCGAATTTGTTGTATTTAAGTCAGCTCTTGAGATGGGCGGTAGCGTTCGTGGTATCGTTGCAAAGGGTGCTGCGGCAACTCTTACAAGAAAAGAGATTGATAAGCTCACAGAACACGCAAAGGGTATTGGCGCAAAGGGTCTTGCCTACGTTCGTTGGGTTGATGATGCTCCTAACTGCTCATTTGCTAAATTTATGACAGAGGACGAGCTTAAGGCTATCTATACAACCGTTGGACTTGAAAAGGGCGACGTGCTTCTTATCTGTGCTGACAAGAACAAGGTTGTTCTTCCCACACTTGGCGCACTTCGTCAGATTGTTGCAAGAAAGCTTGACCTTATTCCAACAGGCGTATTCAACTTCTTGTGGATTACAGAATTCCCATTCTTCGAGTGGAACGAGGAAACAGAGCATTGGGATGCAATGCACCATCCTTTCACAATGCCTCTTGAAGAGTGCTTGCCCTATCTTGAAAGCGATCCCGGTCAGGTAAGAGCAAAGTGCTACGATATGGTACTTAACGGTACTGAGCTTCTTTCAGGCTCTATCCGTATTACTGACTGGCAGCTTCAGGAAAAGATGTTCAAGGCTCTCGGCTTGACTCCCGAAGAGATCCAGACCAAGTTTGGATTCCTTGTTGACGCATATAAGTATGGAGCTCCTCCTCACGGCGGTTCCGGTATGGGACTTGACCGTTTGGCAATGGTAATGAGCGGTGCAGACAGCCTCCGCGACGTTGTTGCCTTCCCCAAGGTACAGAACGCATCCGAGCTTATGTCCAGCTGTCCTGCAAAGGTTGATGAAAAGCAGCTCAGCGAGCTCCATATCAAATTAGATATAAAAGAAGACTAATATATACTCCATGAGGTAAAATTACTATGATTGAAGCAAAGTCTTTGACAAAACGCTTCGGAAAGAAAACGGCGGTTGACGATATATCCTTTACCATAAACCGTGGTGAAATAGTTGGACTTCTCGGTCCTAACGGTGCGGGAAAATCTACTACCATGAGCATGATAACAGGATATTTGTCCTCTACTTCAGGTACGGTTACGGTTGGCGGGTTCGATATCCTTGAGCAGCCCGAAAAGGCAAAAGCTCTTATTGGATATCTCCCCGAAATCCCTCCTCTGTATACGGATATGACCGTAAAGGAATATCTTAATTTCGTTTACGATTTGAAGAAGTGCAAACTGAATAGAAAAAGACATCTTGCCGAGATCTGCGACGTAGTAAAAATTACCGACGTTTACGGCAGACTCATAAAGAACCTTTCCAAGGGTTACAGACAGAGGGTGGGCCTTGCCCAGGCTCTTATAGGTGACCCGCAGGTGCTTATTCTTGACGAGCCTACCGTAGGCCTTGACCCCAAGGAAATCGTTGAAATCCGCAATCTTATAAAGCGTCTCGGTACTCAGCGCACAGTAATCCTGTCTTCCCACATTCTGTCGGAGGTTCAGGCTGTGTGCGAAAGAGTTATCATAATGAACAGCGGCGTAATCGTAATGGACGCACTGACTGAAGACCTTGCCATGGCGGTGGGTAAATACAATCGCTACGGCATAAGGCTTGCGGCCCCCGAAAATGAAGTTGTTCCCGTACTCAGCCGCCTCCCCGGAGTTAAAAAGGTTGAATACGTGGGTTCATTTGAAAAGGGTACTGTTGATATTATTCTCGAATCGGATAAAAAGGTTGATATTCGAAAGATACTCTTTGAAGAATGTGCAAAGAGAAACTGGTACATTCTTATGATAACACCTCTCGGACTTTCCCTCGAGGATATATTTATTCAGCTTACCTCAAAGCAGGATGAAGTTCAGCGTCTGCAGGGTGAGACTGATGATTCCCATGCTGATTCTCAGCCTTCCGTTGAGGTTATAGAAACTGAAGAAGGAGGGAATGAGTAATGTGGGCAGTCGCTAAAAGAGAGTATATCTCCTTTTTCAAAAATCCTATAGGCTATTTTCTTCTTGCAATTTACGGAGTCCTTTCAGCAATAGTATTTTCACTTTTCGTTTTGTGGAAAAATACAAGCTACCTGGGTGAATATTTCGGCTTTTATCTTGTTTTTGTGGATATTGCCGTTATTTCCGTTATGGCGATGAGGTTTTTCTCCGAGGATAAAAAACTTAAAACCGAGCAGCTTTTGCTTACGGTTCCCACTTCAATACCCAAACTTGTAATGGGAAGATTCATAGGCGCTATGTCTGTTTTCTGGACAGCAAGCCTTATTAATCTTATATACATTGTCGTAGTTGATATTTTCGGTAATCTCGATTACGGCGCTCTGTTTACAAACTTTGTGGGCTCAGTCCTTCTTACGGGCACAATGATGGCCATTGCAATATTTATTTCGACCATTACCGAAAGTCCCATAGCTTCTGCGGCAGGTACGCTTGCCACCTTGTTCGGTCTTATGGTAATAGACTTTTTTGCTATGTTTATGCCAAGCTGGCTGGGCAAAATACTGATGAAGCTTACAATTTACTCTTATTACGACGATTTTACAAACGGTATACTGAATCTGGTTCCCATAGTGTACTACATCAGTATTACGGCAGTGATGCTGTTCCTTACCGTGCGTATGATAGAAAAACGCCGTTGGAGCTGAGGAGGTGACGGATATGCAAGAACCCGCAAAACTCACAGCTGCAAAGACTGTAGAGAACAAACAAGCAAAGAAAAACAAAATATCCGTCCGCAAGCTTAAATACGGAACCCTTGCCACAGTTATGACGGCGGTATTCGTAGCCGTTGCCATTCTTATAAACGTGGTAGTCGGTCTTGCTGCGAAAAAGATAGATCTTACCGTGGATTATACCGAAGAGCAGGTATATACCCTTTGTGAAGAGACTCTTGCATTTTTGCAGGAGATGCCTTCCTCGGCAGAAATCATAATATTGGGTGATGAAACCGATCTCAGGTCACAGGTTTCAAACGGAAATTCCATTTCACCCTATCAGTTTATCGTTCAGACATCTGATAATTACGCCAGAGCTTCGGAAAAAGTAACGGTTCATTACGTTGATCCTGCGTATAATCCCGCCTTTTTCTCAAGCAGAGGCATCACCATAGATACCTCTTCGGGCTCATCCGTATTTATGGTTATTTACTGTCCCGAAACACAGCGTAACCGTCAGATATATAGCAATATATTCGATGATCTTCAGTATGTTGGTCTTGAAAGACGAATGACCGGTGGTCTTTTATATACCACCAAGGCTGATATACAGACCATTGCCGTGGTTACAGGCCATGGAGAACAGCTTCCCGCTCAGTTCCAGACCTTAATGAAGGATAACGGCTTTGACGTAAAGACCATAAACCTTGCTGATCATGAGTATATTCCCGATATAGTAGATATCCTTCTTATTATTAATCCCGCCAGAACCTACAATACCGCCGATATTGAAAAGATAGATACATTCTTGAGTAACGGCGAGCTCCTCGGTAAGCACCTTATGGTGTTCAGTGACCTTGATGCGGGAGCAAACCCCTTATTGTATGAGTACTTGAGGGAATGGGGTATTGAATTTGGTACAGAGGCCATATTCGATACACAGCACAGCTACCATATATCCAATGCCTATGAACCTTTCTTAAGGCTTACCTATGAAAAGGATGCATTGTTTTCTACCTTGCTTGAGGGTGAATATTATCTTGACGTTCACTTGGGTAAGGCAAGGGCGGTAAACGCCTTGTTTGAGTCGGAGGACGGTATTGAAACCTATACTTTGGTAAAGACCTTTGATTCTGCCTTCAGCAGATTTATAGCAAATACCAATATATCTGCAAGTGAGTACGGAAACATTAAAAAGAAGGATACCGATACCGACGGGCCCTTCTCCGTAATGCTCCTTTCTGCAAAGGCGAGATTCGAGGGCACAGACAGAATATCCTCCAACGTAATCGCCTGCGGCTCCACTTCTTTTATGGATGACTACTATCTTTCAAATGTGGATGGCTCAAAGCAGACCACATCCGAAAGTATGGTTGAGCTTGTTAAGTATCTGGTGTCCGCTACCGAGGATATTGATACCTCAATTCTTCCCAAGAGTTTGATTGCGGATTATCTTAACTTTACTACCACTTATGAGGTGGTTCTGGTATTCCTCGGATTGACCTTCGGAGTTCCCGCTATCTTTGCCGTAATAGGCATAATCGTATACAGAAGGCGGAAATTCTTATGATGAAATCAAAAATTATCGGAATGGTGGTAGGCCTTCTTGTGGTGATCGGCCTTGTGGGAGCAATGTGGTATATAAGCTCCCTTGAGGACCTTCCCCAAGAGCCTGACCCCGATACTCAAATAGATAACACTCACAAGGATGAGAAAACCGTAATTTTCTCCTGTGATATTACTGATTTGGATTCTTTAAGTATAAAGAACGAGCATGCCGAATATTCCGTCAGACGTAAGAGTGACGGCACGGTTTATATAGTGGGCAAGGATAATGCTCCCTTGTTCCCATATTCTTCTGCGGCGTTGTTTGAAAGCGTTAAGAAGATAACCTGTACCCTGAACATTGAAAACGGAACCTCGAACCTTGCAGCCTACGGGTTGGATAAGCCTTCGGCCACCGTTAAGGTGAACCTTAAGGACGGCAGCACTACACTTTTCCATATAGGTAATCCGGAGCCTACGGCCACCGGCTATTATATCTGTATGGACGGAAGTTCGGATGTATATTTGGTTAGTACCTTTTATGCCGAAAGATTTCTAAACGATCCGATAAATCTTTATGATAAGGGTATGTCTGAGTTTTTCTCTACGAGAGAGTTTGAATCCTTAAGTATTGATTATCCCTCGGATGACGACATCTTCATTCGTACTACGAATGATAGGGAAAATACCCTCATTCAGTTTATAACGGGATATGCCATAGAAATCCCCTTCTATTTTTCAGCCGATGCTGATACTATGCAGACGGTATTGGATTCCATAAGTTCATTGGAGGCAACAAGAGTGGCTTCCGATATCGTGGATGCGGATACACTTTCATCCTACGGATTTGATTCTGCTGTGAAGGTTGTTCTTAAGGCTAACGTGAATACCACGTCTCCCACTCTTGAATCGGGGCTTGAAAATCCCTTCTATAAGGCTACAATGGATGGCAGCCCTTATCCCATAACCTTGACCTATCTTGTGGGTGGTAGCTCTGAGCAGGAGACGTATGTTATGTATAATGATGCTCAGGTTATTTACGCTGTGGATAAATCCGCTTTCGAATTTGTTCAGTTTCCTCTTTATCAGTACTGTCAGAAGTTGGTGAGTATAGAATATATTACCAACCTTGAAAGTCTTAAGGTGGAATTTGATGGTAAAGAATACCTTTTCACCGTCACCGACCCCGATGCAGGTGCGGATATGGTTGTTACCTACGGTGAAGAGTATCTTGACCAGGACCTTTTCCGAAGCTTTTATAAAAGTATAATCAGCGTTACCCATAACGGTATAGAGCCTCGGCCAAACACCGAGCCTGCCATGAGGATAACTTACGGGCTGATTAAAGGTGATGACATTATTCTTGAGTTCCTGCCTAGCCAGGACAGTGACAGAAAGGTGTTCATATCCGTTAATGGAGAAGGACAGTTCGTCTGCTACAGAACCAAGGTCGATAAAATAAAGAACGACCTTCAAAAGCTGTTAAATGGCGAAGAAATTATTGGCTAACTTTTTTTAGAGTCTACCGAAAGGTAGTTTAGATATGACGACAGCGCATCCCCGCTACGCTGCCGCCGGGTATTAATAGGGGAGAAAGGACGATCCTTAACAGTTTTTATTCAGATAAGGATCAGGATGAGAAATGAGTATTAAAGTTACACTTAAAGACGGCAATATTATTGAAGCGGAGGCCGGTAGCTCTGCATTTGCCATTGCAAGACAGATATCTCCCGAACTGGCAAAGAACAGCCTTGTTTGCGAAATAAACGGAAAGATGAGCGATCTTTCTTCTGCAGTAACCGAGGACTGTACTATCAACTATTTTTCTTTTGACGATCCTGAGGGTAAGAAGGCCTTCTGGCACACCTCTGCCCACGTTCTCGCTCAGGCGGTAAAGCACCTCTATCCTTCTGCACAGCTTACCATAGGCCCTGCTATTGAGAACGGTTTTTACTACGATATAGATACCGACGTAACCTTCACTCCCGAAGTTCTCGAAAAGATCGAAGCTGAAATGAAGAAGATAATCAAGACAGGCCTTAAGCTTGAAAGATTCGTTCTTCCCAAGGCTGAAGCTCTTGAACTTATGAAGGACAACCCCTATAAGGTAGAGCTTATCAGCGAGCTCCCTGAAGGCGAAGAGATCTCCTTCTACAGACAGGGCGACTTTACCGACCTTTGCGCAGGTCCCCACCTTTTTGATATTTCCAAGATAAAGGCTGTAAAGGTTACCCAGTGTACCGGTGCTTACTGGAGAGCAGATGCCAAAAACAAGGTTCTTCAGAGAGTATACGGTATATCCTTCCCCAAGGCCGCAGACCTTGAAGCTTATCTTATTGCTCTTGAAGAAGCAAAGAAGAGAGACCATCGTCGTATAGGTAAGGATCTCGGACTCTTTATGTTTACCGACGAAGGCCCCGGCTTCCCCTTCTTCCTCCCCAAGGGTATGACCCTTCGTAACACCCTTATCGACTACTGGCGCGAAGTACATAAGCGTTACGGCTATGTAGAAATCTCTACTCCTATGATGCTTAACCGTCAACTTTGGGAAAGATCCGGCCACTGGGATCACTACAAAGACAATATGTATACCACCGTTATCGACGAAACCGACTTCGCCGTTAAGCCCATGAACTGTCCCGGCGGTATGCTTGTATATAAGAATGAACCCAAGTCCTACCGTGACCTTCCTCTCCGTGCAGGCGAGCTTGGTCTTGTTCACAGACACGAACTTTCCGGTGCTCTCCACGGTCTTTTCCGTGTTCGTTGCTTCACTCAGGACGATGCCCATATCTTTATGACCTGGGATCAGATGAAGGAAGAAATAAAGAACGTAGTTAAGCTCTTTGACGAGGTATATTCCGTATTCGGCCTCAGCTATCAGATAGAAGTTTCCACCATGCCCGAAGATCATATGGGTGACGAAAAGGATTGGGATTTTGCCACCGAAACCCTTAAGGAAGCGGTTTCTGAAATGGGCAAGGATTATATAATTAACGAGGGCGACGGCGCCTTCTACGGTCCCAAGCTTGACTTCCATATTGCAGACTCCATCGGACGTACCTGGCAGTGTGGTACCATTCAGCTTGATATGCAGCTTCCCGAAAGATTTGAGCTTGAATATACCGGCGAAGACGGTCAGAAGCATCGTCCCGTAATGATTCACAGAGTTGTTCTCGGTTCTATTGAAAGATTTATAGGCGTTATCACCGAGCATTTTGCAGGCGCTTACCCCGTATGGCTCACCCCCGTACAGGTTAAGGTTCTCCCCATAAGCGAAAAGGTAATGGCTTATGCAAAGACTGTAAACGATAAGCTTAATGCTGCAGGCATCCGTTGTGAGCTTGACCAGAGAAGCGAAAAGATCGGCTACAAGATCCGGGAAGCACAGCTTCAGAAGATTCCTTACATGGTTATCGTAGGTGAAAAGGAAGCCGAAGAAGGCACCATTTCCGTAAGAAACCGTAAGGAAGGCGACAAGGGCTCCATAGCTATTGATTCCTTCATTGAAGAAATTAAGAATGTTATTGCAACCAAGAGCCTTGAATTCTAAAAAATAATCAATAAAACGGAGAACCGATTGAAACGGCTCTCCGTTTTCTTTAATTTAACACTCCGTGAAAACATTTGTCACAATTTTGTTTGAATGAAAAGAGTGTTTATTTTGATATACCCCTTGACATCATACTAAAAATATAGTATAATATTTATATTGTCGGAGAATATGGCAATTACCTTATGTATATATAAATATCGTGGTGTATATACATACCGACAGACGATGGAGGGAGGGAATCCTTAGATCATGGCAGAAATCAAAATCAAAGAAAACGAATCGTTGGACAATGCACTCCGTCGTTTCAAGAGACAATGCGCCAGAGCCGGTGTTATATCCGAGCTTAAGAAGAGACAGCATTATGAGAAGCCTTCTGTAAAGAGAAAGAAGAAATCTGAAGCTGCAAGAAAGCGCAAATACAAATAAGAAACATAAGGCTGTCGCAATTGACTTTGCGGCAGCCTGAACATTTATACGGAAAGGACTTTCTATGGGAAAGGCTATCATACCTACCTTCAGGCTTGAAAAATATACGGAAGTCACTCCTGAGTTCCTGGCAGAGAACGGAATAAAGGGAATTCTTACCGACCTTGACTCCACCCTTACGGAGCACGATTGCCCAAACCCCGACATGGAGCTTTTGGGCTGGGTAGAGCAGATGAAAAATGCGGGAATCCCTATTTGTATCGTTTCAAATAATAAGACCCGTCGTGTTGCTCCCTTTGCGAGAAAGATAGGTGCGGGATATCTCTGTAATGCATGGAAGCCCCATCGCCCCGCCCTGAAAGTTGCCCTTTCTGTAATCGGATGCGATAAAAACAATGCGGTATTTATTGGAGATCAACTTTATACCGACATTAAAGGTGCGGTTAAAATGGGAATGAAAAGCGTTCTGGTAAAGCCCATAGGGGAAAAGACCACTGCCTATATTAAATTCAAGCGTATGCTTGAAAGAAAGCAGGGGATCGGTAATGAATAGGCCTCTTTTCGGCCCTGCAGGCGGTACTGACAGAATGAAGGAACAAGGTGTTAAGAAAAGCACCGATATTCCTCGTTACCTTAAAGAAATGGGGCTTACAGCCTTTGAATACCAATGTGGTCACGGTGTTTCTGTTTCTCTTGAATCGGCAAAGGCTTTCGGTGAGGAATGTGAAAAAGAGGGGATAATTCCTTCTGTACACGCTCCATATTTTATATCCCTTTCTTCAGTAAGTGAAGAAACAAGAATAAAGAGCGTTGAGCATATTCGCAAGACCGCGGCCGTTGCAAAGGCCATGGGTGGTAGTAGAATAGTTGTTCATAGTGGCAGTTGCGGCAAAATGTCACGAACTGATGCCCTTGCTCTGGCAAAGGATACATTGGCCCTTGCTATAAAGGCTCTGGAGGAGGACGGCTCGGCTGACGTTAGCATTTGTCCCGAAACAATGGGCAAAATAAATCAGCTTGGCGACCTTGACGAGGTAATGGAGCTCTGTAAGGTTTCGGAAACCTTCATTCCATGTATCGACTTTGGACACCTTAATGCCCGCACTCACGGCGGAATAGCTTCCCAAGCGGATTACGCCGCTATTCTTGATAAGATAGAAAATGCCTTGGGATACCATAGGCTTAAAAATATACACTGCCATTTTTCAAAAATAGAGTACAGCGAGGGTGGGGAAAAGAAGCATCTTACCTTTGAAGATACCCTTTTCGGCCCAGACTTTACTCCTTTGGCTAAAGAGATGGTTCTGCGTGACCTTTCGCCCACTATTATATGTGAGTCGGCTGGTACCCAGGATATCGATGCTTTGGTAATGAATGAAATATACCTTAAGGAAAGGGAAGAGAATAAATGATAGAACAGTTAAAAAATACACTTGATAAGAACACGGCGGTTCTTATCGTTGACCCTGCAAACCGCAGATATTACACCGGAATGAATACCTCTAACGGTT
Source organism: Eubacteriales bacterium (assembly GCA_045647025.1). GTDB lineage: Bacteria > Bacillota > Clostridia > Oscillospirales > UBA644 > JAZQLP01. The sequence goes on along the minus strand of JAZRLW010000149.1, from coordinate 6,201 downwards.
ATATCGTAGCTACTGCCGAAAAGGCTTGCTTCTTTACCGATTTCCGCTATATAACCGCTGCAAAGAGCAAGGTATATAAGAACGTTTCCGTTGGCCTTATTGAAAAGAGAATGGCAGAAACCATTAAAGAGTATCTGGCAGGACTTGATATTAAGACTGTTATTTTTGAGGAAAACTACCTCTCCTTTGCTATTGCAGATGGCCTTAAAAAGGCTCTTCCCGAGTATGAATTCGTAGGCGGACAGAAGAAGATATCCTCCTTTAGAGAGATAAAAACTCAGGATGAGATAAACGCCATCAAGGCCGCACAGAAGATAACCGACGATTCATTCCTCTTTATCTGTGACTATATCCGTTCAAATAAAAATAAGGGTATTACCGAAAAAGATATTGCCCTTGAGCTTGAATTTGATATGAGAAAAAAGGGCTCAGGCGCCATGCCCTTCTCCATAATCGTGGCTTCGGGTCCTAATTCCGCTCTGCCCCACGCAGTGCCCTCCGATAGAGTTATCGGTGAGGGAGACTTTGTTACAATGGACTACGGCTCTTCTTTTGGCGGCTACTGCAGTGATATGACCCGTACCGTTGCTATCGGCCACGTTACCGATGAAATGAAGAAGATATACGATACCGTTCTTGAAGCCCAGATGACCGCTATCAATGGCATTAAGGCCGGTATTACAGGTAAAGATGCTGATGCTCTTGCCCGCGACGTTATAACCGCCGCAGGTTACGGCGAGTATTTCGGCCACTCTCTCGGTCATAGCGTTGGCCTTGAGGTACACGAAAGTCCCAACTTCTCTCAGGGATATCTTGATGCTATCCCCGCAAACACCGTTCTCAGCGTAGAGCCCGGTATCTATATCGAGAACTTCTGCGGTGTAAGAATAGAAGACCTCGTAGTTGTAAAAGAAGACGGCGTAGAGGATATCACCGGCTCCGATAAGTCGCTTATTATTCTTTAATATACAAAAATAATCCATCCGAAAGGATGGATTATTTTGCTTTTATTCTTCTTTTAGATACTCAAGGGGTAATTTTTTATTGCCATCTCTTTTTACGCCTTCGGCATCAAGTCGTTTTGTTACCGCTCCTGCGCCTATACCGTATATCTGCTGTATATCGTCCATCATCCACACGTTATACAGACATTCGTGGCCTTTAAGGGCGTAGCCTATATTTTCGCCGTTACCCATGGTGTTTTTCTGGCGGTAGAGGTAGTAGGGACGGTAATTGCTTGTCTTCGCCCTTTCTCTCATATAGGAGAGCATATTGTTTATCTTTATACTGTCTGAGCTTTCGGATATTTCTTCAGCCTTTCCGTAGGCTCCGAAGTCTGCCGCCCTCTTAAGATAAAGGGTATGTAGAGTTATATTTTCGGGATTGAGGGCTTCTATACCGTCAACGGAGGCAAAAAAGCTTTCTTCCGTATCAAGGGGAAGGCCTGCGATAAGGTCAACGTTTTTATCAAAGGAGTATTTTGATGCCCATTCATAAGCATCAAAGAATTGCTTTACGGTATGTTTTCTTCCCACTGCATCAAGAACCTTCTGGGAAAGAGTCTGGGGATTTATGCTCACTCTTGTGACTCCACCGTCTGCAAGAAGTGCAAGTTTTTCTTCGGTAATTGTATCTGGGCGACCTGCCTCAAAGGTGAATTCCTCTATGGGGAATCTCTTCAGAAAGTGGTTGTTGAGGGCGTTAAGAAGAATTTTCATCTCCTTGGGCTCAAGCACCGAGGGGGTACCACCGCCCACGTATATGGACTTGATTACCTTGCCGTCCGCTAAGGCCGCTTCTGAGGCTGTTTTTGCCTCTTTTATCAGCTTTTCTATATAGTCGGGTATAAGATGTGCCTCTCTTCCCGTAATAGCGGAAACGAAGGAACAGTATGAGCAGCGTGAGGGACAGAAGGGGATAGATACGTAAAGGCTTGCAGCATCGGGAGTGTTCTTTTCCACAGCCGACTGTCTGCCTTCAAGCACCTCTTGGCAGAGGGAGAGCTTTTGGTGAGAGATTGAAAAAAGGCTCTTCATTACATTGTCTGCGTCGGCACCGAACTCTTCCTTTACCTTCTGATAAAAGAGGGCGGGGCGTATGCCCGTAAGGCTTCCCCAGGGGGAAGTGATTCCCGTTGCCTTGCAGAGGGCGAGATAAGCGGCCTTTTTAACTGCGGCACGCTCTCTGTCCAGCGGGAAGTCGGCTAAAGAAACTTCTTGGGTTATTTCTTTGTCCTTGCAGATAAAGGTTGCCTTTGCTGTTTTATCCCCCAAAATAACAGTAAGCTCTTTGTCGGAGGTGTCTCCTTCTTTAAAGCTTTCTCTGGGAAAAAAGATAAGGCAGAGGCTCTGTATATCGTACCTATAGGAATGGTTTATATTATTGACTCTCAATTTTTTTGTTCCTTATTCTGCTTCTTCAAGAGCTTTTTTTAATGTGGGTAATATACTTTGGTATATTCTGTAAAAGCCTATATCGTTGGGGTGGGTATTGTCTACGGTACATTCAAGTCTGTCTTCTTCGCCAAAAAACTTTTCACCGTCAAGGAAGTAAACGTGTTTATCTCCCTTTTTTATGGCGTTGTGATAGGTTTCCATTATAACCTCACGGAAAAAGCCAAAGGTTTTGGGTCTATTATCTGCATCGGAGCGAGAAAGCATTATTATGGGGAGGGTGGGGTTCTTTCTTCTGATTATATTAAAGAATTCTTCGTGGGTTGCTTTAAGATGCTCTACTGTTCTTGCATTGTGGTCGTAGTCCATAACAAAGGCAGACATGGGAATATCGGCTATCATCTCGGCAACGAAATCTTCGCCTCTGCCAGACCCGGAAAAGCCCAGATTGATTTGCTCGACCCCCAATTTTCTTGTTAAAAGAGCTGTATAATTGAGTCCCGGTCTGGAGGCGCATCCCCCCTGGGTTACTGAATTACCGTAGAATACGATGGGCTTTTCATATTTCATGGGTGAGGGCATTTCTATAATAGCATCGGGGTCAAGGCCTATCTCCACCTTTTTAACGGCAGAATAGAGAGGAAAGTTGAGAGTTATTTCTCGCATAATCTTCTCGTCTGACAGATGCTTTGTGTTTCTGTAATGAACATGATCCTCTGTTTGTGCGTTTATACAACCTGCAAAGGTCATGTTACCCGGTTCACCATAGTAAAAGTCAAAGCCTTGAGACATATTTGCGGTCATTCGGGGACTGCAGTCTATGGTGTCAGGTTCAAGCTCCCATTTTACACCCAGCAGGTGGGAATTGGTTCTGAATCTTACAGCGCCGCCGGAGGCACATTTCCTTAGATTATTAAGCTTTATGCTGTATTTATCCTCGAATTTATCGGGGAGTCTATGATAGTTTCCGTTTTCTTCAAGCCAAGGAAAACCTGTGATTTTTACCGGAAGATTACGACATTCTACGTAAATAAGGTTTTCGTCGTTAGCTTCTTGCTTAAAAGCCCTGTCCAGATCTTCTAATCGCATATTTGATTCTCCTTATACAGTATAGTATGGAAAGCGTTCAATCTCTGATTCCAGGGTGGTGGGATCTCCGTGGCCCGGATATATGGTAATACCGCCATCAAATTGCTTAAGCTTGTTAAGAGATGCTCTCATTTGTGAAGCAGAGCCTCTGGGAAAGTCGGTTCTGCCTATGGAGTTCTGAAAAACCGTATCGCCCGAAAACATAATCTTATCTGCTAAAAGGCACATCGACCCTGGGGTGTGTCCCGGAGTATGGATAACCTCTATTTTATGTGCTTCAAAATCAATAATATCGCCGTCATTGACCAGAACGTCTGCTTTTGGCAGGGTTATGGGTAACCCCGTACCAATGGGGTCGCAGAGGGATAGATTTGAAAGATACTCAGCTTCTTCGGTATGTATATAGACAGTTGCTCCGTATTTTTCCACCAGACTTTTTGTTCCGTAAATATGGTCAAAATGGCCATGGGTAAGAATGATTTTAGATACGGGCAATCCCTGAAGATCTTCTTTTGATGGTTCAAACCCAATTCCCGGGTCTATTACCAAAACAGAATCTGTTCCAAAAATCAGATACGTGTTCTCGTCCAGAGGGTTTATTGCTCTTTTAATTATCATAGGTTTATTTCTTGTAGTCGTCAGTATCAAGTATAAGGGTTACGGGGCCGTCGTTAAGGAGTTCAATTTTCATATCTCCCCCGAAAACCCCCGTTTGTACCGGTTTTTTCGTATGCAAAGACGCTGTGAAAAGCTCGTACAGTGGCTTTGCAATATCGGGCTTTGCCGCTTCTATAAAGGCGGGCCTTTTTCCGTGGGAAGTATCTGCGTAGAGGGTGAACTGGGAAACGGACATTATTTCTCCGTCCACATCGTCTACGGAGAGATTCATTTTATCGTTTTCATCTCTGAAAATTCTTATTCCCGAGCATTTTGAGGCGAGAAGTTTTGCTTCTTTTTCGGTATCGCCCTCTCTTACTCCTAAAAGGATAAGTAGACCTTTGCCGATTTGAGAATGTATCTTGCCGTCAATGGACAGGGTGCAGTATTTTACTCTTTGTATGCAAGCTCTCATATGAAAACCTTTCTATCAGGTGGTTCTGTATACGTCAATAACGTTTGTGATCTTCTTCATTCTCTTGGCAACGCTGTCAAGGTGTTCGATATCGTGTACGTCTACCTTTACGTATATTTTTACCGTTCCGTCACTCTGGCTTGATGTGTTGATGGAGTGCATAAGTACTCGCATGCCTGCAAGAACGGTAGTAATGTCAACAGCAAGGTCGTATCTGTTTACAGCAGAGATGCAAAGTGTTGCTGCAAAATATTCACTTATCTTGCCTGCCCAGCTTACGCGGATTCTGCGTTCTTCGGGGGTGTTGATAATGTTCTTACAGTCGGCCTTATGTACCGAAACGCCGTTGCCACGGGTGATAAAGCCGGTAATATCGTCACCGGGAAGGGGCACACAGCAATGAGCCAGACGTACAAGACAGTTGTCAATATCCTCAACGATTATACCATTGATGGCTTTTCGAGTAGTCTTTACTTCGGGTGCTTGCTTGGGAATAGCAGCCTGCTTAACTTTGTTGTATTCCTCTTCTATTTTGGGGAGGATTTTGGATATGGTTATACCACCGTATCCGATAGCTGCATAGAAGTCGTTAAGGTCGTTACAATTATATCTTTTAAAGAAAGAGGCTAAAAGTTCTTCTCTTGTACAGTGAGTAAAGGTAATATTCAGGCGACGGAATTCTTTTTCAATAAGATCGCGACCGTTGGTGATGTTTTCGTCTCTCTTTTCCTTTTTGAACCACTGACGGATCTTTGTCTTGGCCTCGCTGGTGCGTACCAGCTTAAGCCAGTCACGTGAAGGACCGAGGGCGTTGGGCGAGGTAAGAATTTCTACCACGTCACCGTTCTGGAGCTTTGTTATAAGTTCGGCAATCTTACCGTTTACCTTTGCACCTACCATTCTGTTACCTACCTGGCTGTGGATAGCGTATGCAAAGTCGATAATATTCGCCTCTGAGGGAAGGGTAACTATATCTCCCTTAGGTGTGGAAACGAATACCTGGTCGGCAAACAGGTCTATTTTGAAGGCCTTTAAGAACTCGTCGTCGTCCTTGATGTCCTTCTGTACCTCCAGAAGAGTTCTTACCCAACGAAGTTTTTCGTCGTCTTGCTGACCTCCCAAAACACCCGCTTTATATTTCCAGTGGGCGGCTATACCCATTTCAGCTATCTTGTGCATCTCCTTGGTACGTATCTGAACTTCAAAGAGGGTGCCCTTATAGGAAACGGTGGTATGGAGGGACTGATACATATTGGGCTTGGGGTTTGATATGTAGTCCTTGAGTCTGCCGGGGATAGCATGGAAGATATCGTGGATATAACCAAGAACGGTGTAACATTCACTTACCGAGTTTACGATAATTCTGTAGGCATAAAGGTCAAATATCTCGCTGAACTCCTTGTCCTGAGTAAACATCTTACGATAGATACTGTAAAGGTGCTTGATTCGGCTGTCAACGGTGGCAGTGATGTTTTCTTCCTGAAGCTTGTTTATAATAATGCCCTTGGTTTCTTCAAAGAATACGTTATTCTTGAATATCTCAAGGTCTTCGGTTATCTCTTTATATCCTATGGGGTCGAGATACTTGAGGGATATATCTTCAAGCTCGCTCTTCAGGTTCTGGATACCCAGTCTGTGAGCAAGAGG
>JAZRLW010000148.1:0-4500 GCA_045647025.1 Eubacteriales bacterium | reverse complement strand
TTTTCCGAGGTGTAGGGCGGGGACACCGGCCCCTACCGAATACCATTTAAAGATACTGTCTTATCTCAATGGCCAGCTTTTCTTCAAGATTAATAAGACGCTTGGCGATGTCCTTAGAAAATTCATCAGCGGCTTCGTATTCGTTGAGATATCTGTTCAGAGATTTGACCCCCATATTGCAGCCATCAGTTATAAGATCGGCAATAGTGCTGTCAGACTCATTCCATGCAAGCTTTACGTTGGTTTTTATCCAGGACATACTCTTTGCTATGGGATTGGGATTTTTGCCTTCGTCCTCATATTTGTCAAGCAACGTCTGAATCTCGCTATCAAGCTTATCGTGTTCCTTTTTACAGTCTGACAAAAGGCTTTTAAGCTTGGATGAGGCAACGTATTCAAGAACTCCGTCTATGGAAGAAACTCCCATTTTTACACCCGCATCGCACTCTCGGAGAAGTTTTATAGTATCGTTTTCTATCATAATTTCACGTCAGCTCCTTTTACTTTTTATAAAAGTATGCCCGTAATTTTCAAGAATAGTCACTTTATCATTAATAAAAAATGGGCACAGACAAATGTCTGCGCCCGTAAAGCTCAATTAAGCTTATTTACGTATTGTTTTTTTACCAAGGGGAAAACCGAAAGTTCTCTGCCGTCAAGGTCGCATTTATGCATATCTACGGCGGAAATACAGCTGTTTTCATAGGTAGTGTAATAATATATGCCCTTGTCAGTATTAATACAAGAGGTATACAACGTTATTTCATAACTGCCGTCGGATAAAACTGCGCATCCCCGCTGTTGGGCAACCGAGCCGAGAATATGGAAAAACTGACTTACACTCTCTTCTTCCCCATCCCCAGACACAGAATTTAGCTTAACGAATGCGGCTCTGACAAATCGGGATGCAGAAGAAAGATCTCCCGGCAAACCTATGCCGCCCATACCTCTAGAATAAGGCTCAAGGTCAACCTGACCGAAACGGTTTTGTGGGTGGAGATTAGTAATATTCATATAATCGCAAAGATGGGTCATATGGTAATCAAAGGTTGGGTTATTGGTAAGCACACCTACGGGGTTTTCGTATATCTTTAGTCCTTCAGCCACACTTTCCACGGTAATTGCCCCGTCACAGTCGGCAATTATCCAATGTAAAGGAGAAAGTGGTAATTTCTCGCTGAAGTTTATATTGCAAAGATTCAATTTAGAAAGACAGTCTCTTGCCTCAGAAAGATTTTTGCACCTCGAAAGAACCCATGGGATAAACTCAAAAGGCGCAATGTTATCCTTTTGAGAATCTAATGGGAAATAATGAGCGTTTTGCGGAAAATTAAGCCCCGCCATAGCCAGTCCGTACTCGTTTGCCGCTTCATAATACAAGGGGTATCCGTCAACAACCGTTGCCATTCCTATAATTGCGTAATTACAGCGGCGGCGCCCTATTGTTCGAAAATCAAACTCAAAATTTCGGGGAGTTACGGTTACAGATTCATTGTATGAATGCTCAAGGTCAAGGGTACGACCAAAGTAAGCATCCTTTGTTTTATAAGTTACGGCTGTGCACATTTTTCAGATTCCTTTCATTCAGGCAAAGACAGGTAATCCTTTTTAGGACCGTGAGCTCCGAAAACTTTCCATTCCCCATATCCAAGACAGTCAAAAATTGCCTTTCTTTCTTCTGCGCAAAGTATAGGATCCGTATCGACGGAAGTCATAAGGATAGGCGCGTACTTGTTATATTCGGCCTGTTCGCGGGTAAGCTCGCGTATATTGATATAAATATCACCCGTAAAAGCGATTTTATGCGCTCTGTCAACAAGAACTATTTCGCCCGGAACGTGTCCGCCTTTACCCTCGTATACTTCAAAATGAAGTTCCTCAAAATCAAAGTCGCCAATTCGTGTAAGAGGCTCTGTCAAGTCCTCGCGGTTTTCCCATGGAACCGTAATTTTTTCGGGATTGACGGGAACGTAAGAAGTCAGGGCCTTGCATATAAGCAAATAGGGTTTATGGAGAGGATTCTTTTCTCGGAATCCACTTTTACCGTTATATTCTCTGGTAATACTCCACGCCGTCTTATAGCTTGCGATAACATTGTCAAACATAGGCAAAAGTCCGCAATGGTCAAGGTCGGCATGGGTAACAAGAATCTCTTTTCTAATACTGTCAAAATCGGGAACGAGCTCTCTGATAAGCTTACCCATTTCTACGTCATAGCAAGCATATCCGCTATCAATAAACAGTATTTTACCTTGGCTTTTTATAATGATTACGTTACTTCCGCAAGGGGGCTCGATAACGGTGATTTTCGTATTATCGGTTATTTTATGGGTAGTTATTCTGGGCTTAAAATTATCGTCCTGAGATATGGAGAGAAGCTCAGCAAATTTGCTTATACTATCAAAGGTCTTATAAGGAGAAAGCCCCTGCTCGTCAAGAGTCTGCATGGCAAGGTTAACGTATACCAAAAGCTCCTGTTTTACTTCCTCAGACAGCTTCATCATTGAAGCAAGGCTCTTAACGTAGGTTCTGTAAAAGATGCTGTTATCAAAGAACTTTTCCGAGCCGTTATATTCAATAACTCTAACCTTGCAAAGCTCACCCGCCCTCTCCAGAAAAGTAGTTAATCTATCAGGGTCTTCAATATAAAGCCCCATTTTGAAAAACTGATAATCGGTACCGTTTTCCTGTGAGCTAATATAGGAGATATTAAAATTAAATTCGCTGATAAGGGAGAGAATGTCCGTTACACTACCGGGAACGTCTTTAAGGCAAAATTCAAGCAAAACTATACTTGTACTGTGCTTGCCGTCCTCAAGGTAACCTATTTTACCAAGCTCAGCATCTGCCATAGCAAGCTGTTCCTCCGTACCCTCCGCATCAATAAAAAGAGTATGGGAGTCAATGGCCTTATTGTAGCTTACTCTGGTTATATTTATTCCAAGCTCGGCAAAGCATCTGCTAGCCTTTAAAAATGCACCGATATGATTGGGCATGGAAGTAACGTAGGTCTTTTTCATACTAATCTCCGAAAAGATAATTCAGCATTAATTCGGGAGCGTCTAAAAAACGCTTGGTTATCTGATAATGGTCAGTGTCTTTATAATCCACGCTTTCTATTCCCTTTTCCGAAAACTCCAGAATTTCAGCCTCGGGAAAAGCCATGAGTATAGGAGAGTGGGTTGCTATTATAAATTGAGAATCCCTTTTTACAAGCTCGTTGATTTGAGTCATCAGGGTGAGCAGCTTTTGTGGAGAAAGAGCCGCCTCGGGCTCGTCCAAAATATATAGTCCATTTCCTCCAAATCGGTTTTGAACTATAGACAAAAAGCTTTCGCCGTGGGATTGGTCGTGAAGAGATATACCGCCGTAGCTGTCAACAACCTCGGTCTGCTCAATATTAGTAGCCAAATTATAAAGGCTCTCCGCGCGGAGAAAAAATCCGTCACGGGCATAGTCATGTTTGATTAATGTAAGGTGCTTACACAGCTCAGAATGGGTATTTTTAGTTGAAAATCTAAAATTTTTCGTTCCCCCTTCGGCGTTAAATCCATAAGCGACTGCAATAGCCTCCAGCAGGGTGGATTTTCCCGTACCGTTTTCGCCAACGAAAAAGGTAACGTTCGAAGAAAACGACAAGCCTCCTTCACGGGATAAATATTTAATTATCGGCAGTTTGTTCAGATAAGAGCCGGAGTCTAACAATCCGTCAAAACGTATACCCGAAATATATTTTGCTCTCGCCGTCAAATTTTATCACTCCCGAATATTAAAGCTCTCCAATATGCAACGAAAAATTTCTTCCTTATCTATCTAAGATTCCATTTTATCTTGATGTGATAATAATACCATATTATAGGAAGTAAGTCAATATATAAAAAAGAAAACACATCCGTGTGGATGTGTTTCTCTTATATGAAGTGACTAATTAAAGGTTGAGGAGGTATCTGCCGTAAGCATCTGCAGCCTTCATTGCTGCAACAACCTTCTCTGCGGTAACCTCGAAGGGCATGTTGTGAATAGTTTCACCGGGAACGGTAGCCGCCTGTGCAACTGCAAGAAGCTTCTCGTCAGTAATCTCGGTAACACCGAGTTCACCAAGGGTAACGGGAAGTCCTACCTCAATGCAGAAGTTTACAATCTCGTCAAGCTCCTCAGAGGGAACATTTTCAAGCATAAGCTGAGTGATAACGCCGAAGGCAACCTTCTCGCCGTGGTACATATGATGACACTCAGGAAGAACGGTAAGGCCATTGTGGATAGCGTGAGCAGCTGCAAGTCCACCTGACTCAAAGCCGATACCGGACAGGAGGGTATTAGCCTCAATAACCTTCTCAACAGCCTCGGTGCAAGCGCCGGATTCAAGAGCAAGCTTAGCCTTTACGCCCTCTTCGAGCAGAGTGTTAAGGCAGAGCTCTGCAAGAGCCATAGCCGCGCAGGTAACCTTGCCGCCCGCGCAGGTGCCAGCATCCTTCGCCTTTGTTGCTCTTGCCTCATAAT
>JAZRLW010000147.1:0-1584 GCA_045647025.1 Eubacteriales bacterium | reverse complement strand
CTCTTACCTCTACTCCCGCATTCTCTGCGGCTAAAGAAGTTGCAGGAGAGATGGAAGATATCGTATCCGTAGGTTATGGTATTGCTTATCTTTTCGGTGTTGTAGGTGTTGTACTCTTCGTTCAGCTTATCCCCAAGCTTACAAAAGCTAATATGGCTGAAGAAGTAAAGAAACTCGCTACCGTATCCGAAGGAAAAGCTAAAAAAGAGTATACCGGAACCCTCATGGAAATGGATTCCTTTGGTATTATGCCCTTTGCCCTTGCAGCATTTATAGGCATCTTTATCGGTGCAATAAAGATTGCAGGAGTATTCTCCCTTACTACCACCGGCGGTTGTCTTTTCATCGCCCTCATATTCGGTCACTTCGGAAGATGCGGCAAGATAAAGCTTATGCCCTCTGACAGAACTCTTAAGGTATTCAGAGAATTCGGTCTTATGCTCTTCGTTATGGGTGCAGGTATTTCCGGTGGCGCAAGCTTTATTGAAAAATTCCAGCCCATATACTTCGTATACGGCGTTATCATGACCATCGTTCCTATGATTATAGGTTACCTCTTTGCAAAGTACGTTTTGAAGCTCAGCCTTCTCAACAATCTGGGCTCTATAACCGGTGGTATGACAAGTACCCCCGCTCTCGGTACCCTTATCAACGTTGCTGGTACGGAAGACGTTGCTTCTGCATACGCGGCAACCTACCCCATAGCACTGATTGCCGTAGTTCTTGTTTCTCAGCTTCTTATAATACTCTTCTAAGTGCTGTTAAACGCAAATATAAGACACTTAAATCTTATACATAAAAAAGTAACCGCTTGCCCATGGGCAAGCGGTTTTCTGCTTAATTATGGTGTTGTAATTCTATTGAAAATATCCTCAGCTTCCTCATAATTATCAGCAGGACCGAAATAAGCTTTGTAATCGTCATCTCTGAGCCGATTAATCATATATAGCAGTTGACCGTCGTCATTCCAGATATACACGCTCAAGCTTTCTTTAAAAACCCCTTCGCTTAGTATAACGTATCCTATTATATCAAACCCACGCTTTTTCTCGTGACCGATATTTTGCACCTCGTATTCAACGCCTTCAAAGGTAATAGTGCCGCGCCAAGGAGCCTTCCCTCCCGAATATTTTCTAAAAATGTTTAAGTCAAGTTCTATGCTCTCTATATGCTCTGTACCAAATTCAAATGCGGTTATTTTCTCATTTATCTTCCAAGGCATACCGTTATCAAGATAGACATATCTGACAGTTGTAAATATTACTATAAGTAAAACAAAATCTGCTGCTAAAATTAAAAACATTATATTCTTCTTATTTCTCATAGTAATACCCCCTTTACAATTATATTTTATACTATAAAGGCACTATTTGTCAATATATAAGTTAAAAGAATCCGTCCACTTTCGTGTACGGATTCTTTCTTTTAATCTTATTTTACCATTCAAACTTTCCGCAAAGGAGAGTAACGTTTTCCTTTGCCACGGCAAGAAGTCCGCCTTCGGTACGGCCAACCTTTTCGGTGCCGTCCTCAAGCTCAACCTTGCACTCGCAGGGCTTTACGGAAGTGATAAAGGGAATGTGT
>JAZRLW010000146.1:0-4231 GCA_045647025.1 Eubacteriales bacterium | reverse complement strand
ATACCTTCTAAGGTCATCCAGAAGTCTTATACAATCCTCATCCCCTGTTTGGTCGGCATATTTATGGCAGGCATCACAAAGATGAGCACCTCTGTCGCAAAGTTTTATGCGGGCTATCTTTTCCGCACCAAAGGCATATATATCGGAAAACATAACCGCAAAAAACGAAAGGTCGTCATAGGGGTTATCAATTATATTAAGAAATGCTATTAGAGTATTTACTTCAACCGAATCCCAGAAGGAAGAGGTTCCCGTAGCCGCAACGTTAAGTCCTGCATTACGGAACACCCTTTCATAAACAGATCCCACAGCTTTTATACTTTTAGCCAATATGGCTATATCTCCAAGTCTCAAAGGACGGTGGGTCTCGGCTTCTTTATCGTAAACCTGATAATTGGATTCCATAAGCTGGGTTATTCTTTTTGCCACAGCAGTAGCTTGAACGTAAGCCTTTTCTTCTTCGTCCTCGGAGGTGGCAAATATATACTCAACGTCTTCTTTGCTTCCGTTATCGGGCAACCCTGCGTAAAGCTTTTCTTCGTCCGAATATGCCATTCCGCAGCATTCGGTGGAGAACAACCCTTCAAAAATAAAGTTTATAAAATCGAGAATACTTTTCCTGCTACGGAAGTTTTTATTCAGATAAATAACGTTGAGTTCTTCCGACCTGCGGATAAAGTTTTTTGGATTTGCGTGGCGGAATATATATATACTCTGCTTAACGTCACCAACGGCAAAAAGCTTGTTACCGTCATCGGATATAGATCTGAACAAGAGGTCCTGAATATCGTTCACGTCCTGATATTCGTCTATCATAACCTCGTCAAAGGAGTCTGACAACTCCTCTGCCAAAGCAGTACGGGTATAATCTCCCGTTTCATGGTCGTAATCTTTCACCAAAAGAGAAAGTGCCGTTTGAGATATAAAATCAAATGAAAATCTGTTTCTTTTTCTGAACTCTGCCCTGATGTTTTCCGAATACTCTCTGACAAAGGCAAAGAGAGCCTTTATCTGGGGGTACATTCTTTTGGCATCCGAATGCACCGCCTCTGTATCCATAAGGAAAATCTGTTGGGTAAGGAAACTTTCTTTAAAAAGTTTTCTGTAATACCTATATTTTTGAGATACGGAGCAGTCTGATTTACAGGTGGGAGAGGTATTCATTACATATCCTGCTACCCCTCTGCAAGCGCCGTCCCAATCACCCTTTTCAAAAAGGTCCTGAAGCTGACAAATAAAGGAATACTCCTCTTCAACCACAGCCATTCCCTTTGGATTAAAGGGTAGAGAGGCTAAGAGTTCCCCGTAAATATTTCTGAATACGGAAAGAATCTCCGCCTGCATTTCGCAAGCCAGAGTTATATAATAATCTTGTGTCTTGTGCTTTTCCAGCTGATAATCGAGCCATTTTTCGGGAAAAGGGACAGTACAAAGGCACTCATAAACACGGTTAACGGCCTCCGATACGGTTTTTGAGTCCTGTTCTCCTCCAAAAAGCTTAAGCAATTCGCCAAAATCATTTTTATAGCTTGAATAATATTCTTCAAGCTGTTTTTCCAGACATTCGGTACGGATATCCGCATATTCGGATTCAGAGACAACTGAAAAATCGGGAGATAATCCAACCCTCTGAAAATGCTGTCTGAGAAGGGTGGCACAGTAGCCGTCAATGGTGGAGATCTTCGCGCCGTAAACGGATATCTTTTCCCTCTTCAGATGCTCGGTAGGATTCTTTTTGTATTCCTTTGCAAGAACGGAGGATATGCGTTGCTTCATTTCAGAGGCGGCAAGGCGGGTAAAGGTAACTATAAGCAATCTTGAAAGGGAGCCACCTTCACTGACGTATTTTACCGTTCTATGGGAAAGAACGGCGGTCTTGCCCGACCCTGCGGCGGCAGACACAAGAAGTCCACCGTCACGTCTGTCTATGGCTTGCTGTTGTTGCTCGGTCCATTCAGGCATGGGTATCCCCCTTTCCGTCCTCTTTTATTTTTTCGTAAATAGACTTACCCTTGGCGTATACGTATTGGCCGCTGCAACCTTCACGATCACAGTAAAGAGCAAAGGCACAGTATTTACAGGTACTCTCATCCCTGTCTCCGGGGAGGGTTACGGGATTCTTTTCTATACGGCCAGAAAGAAGGCCGTTGCCCATTTTTGCAAGAAGCTTTTCAATGTGGCCGAAAAGCTGTCCGAATTCTTCAATGGTAGCAAGGTTTTCACTCTTCTTAACGTCGGGCAAAAATTCACCGTTTTCGGTGGTGTCCATAGCAGAAATTATAGTACTGTCATCTATAAGGAGTCCGGATCTCTTACGTTTGTTGCGCAGTTCATTTTCTGCCTCTTCAAGGCCGCCGCCACGGTCAACCGTTACGATAACGGGATTAACGTTAACGTACATAATACCCGCGGGCAGGACTTCACCCTTCTCTCCGAACACTCCCTTTTGGGTAATACTGTGAAGATACATAAGCATCTGCACGTCTATGCCATTATAGATATTCTGAAGGTCAAAGGTCTTACTTCCGCTTTTATAGTCTATGACTCGGATATAGGTCTTACCGTCCTTCTTGAAGGCATCCACTCTGTCAACCTTTCCAACAAGACTTACGGAGCCTTTTTCAAGGGGGATTTCCAAAGGAGTAGCCTTTGAATCGTTATCAATCTTTAATTCAAAGGATATGGGCTTAAACTGGCTGTGCAGCCACTCTTTGCGGAAGAGCAAAAGGAGTCTGTACAGCTTTTTAAGAAGTTGGGTAAAATAGCCTATAAAGGATGCGGGAGGTGTTTCATCTCCAAAGAGTTTAACAAGATATGCTTTGCCGAAATCCTGAACGGCAAGGAATATCTCACCGTCACTCTTGGTTCCGTCAAGGTTGGGAATAAGAGTTTCCAGGGCGGCATGGAAGAAGTTGCCCGATTCAAGGGCATCAATTTTAGCTTCGCGGTTTGACCTAAGCCCCATACCGTACTGGCAAAAATATGAAAACTTGCACTTATAATATCGATCTACTCTGGAAGCGGATAGCCTCATTCTGCGACCGAAAAGTTCCTCACTGACCTTTGAAGAAAGGACGTCCGTACCCTTTGATGTGGAGTCGAGAATTCGGGAATATCCATCTCGTGACTCAAAGAATTTGCGGAGCATAGGAGAGCCAACACGAGTCATAACTTCAAAGGCGGATTTTTCGCTTCTGATGCGGGATTCATAACCTCTTCCCTCAAGATAAGGGGAAATATCTTCCTTAAGGTCGGGGAAAAGGGTGTATATATCTTCAACATAAGGCGAAACTCTAGTGCCCGAGGACTGGGCATAACTTATATAAAGCCTCTCTGTAGGGGCGGAAAAAGCAACGTATGACAAAAATCTCTCGTAGAGCAGCCTCTGTTCGGCAGTCATTCCGTACTCGAGGCCGTGCTTTTCAAGCATAGCGCTATCTTCGTCGGTCACTATGGGGTCGGAGGAGATTTCAGAAGGAAACACCCCGTCAGCCATACCGAGAACGAAAAGACATTTGGGAGACATAAAGGGCAACTTATCAATACTGCCCGTCATTACCTCGTCAACGGATGTGGGAATTATACCTATATCCCCTGCGTCTATAGCTGAAAGAATAAGCTCTCTATATTCGGATAAAGGAACCTTATCCTCACCCATAACGGCGCAAAGCTCGTCCATAGCGTCGATAAACATTCCGTATACCTGCAGCTGCTGGGAATAGAGATCTTCTTCTCCCATAAACTTATACTCTTCGGCAACGGCCAAAAGCTTTTCTTCAAGGCCGACGGCAGTTATAAACTCATACAAAAGGGTGGATATTTCTTTTACGCTTTTACCGGTATACCCGTCAATGAAAGGAACTGTTAAGGTAACCACCCGTTCTCTTACAGCATTTATTCGCTCAAGCTTTTGCTTATCCGATTCTCTTTCTTCAGAAGAAAGGCCTGATACCTTCAAAGCAAAGGGTGCAAGGTACTTTTTACCCGACATGTTCCAGGTTTTTACGTAGGCCTCAAAAAGGTGCTCGTCCTCCCCCGAAATATCAAGAAAGCCGGTTTTTACCAAGGCGACGGTATTGTTTTTAGTATACCCCTCAAGAGCTATGGACAAAAGGGCTTCTATAAGTGCAACGGGAGATTTATGATGCAAAGGGGTTTTCTTATGGTGAAAGAATGGTATACCGTATGTTTCAAAAACGGGATACAAATGGGCAGCGTAAGAGTCCATACT
>JAZRLW010000145.1:0-8141 GCA_045647025.1 Eubacteriales bacterium | reverse complement strand
AATGAGAACGCCGTGCCTTCAGGTAAAAAGACCGATTTCATTATTCAGGAAATGAACAGAGAGATAAATACCGTAACCTCCAAAATAGGGGATATGGATATTACCAACAGCGCAATAGAAATAAAGACTCTTATCGAGAAGGTAAGAGAACAGCTTCAGAACATAGAATAACCAAAGAACATATTACATAGAGGTGTTATCCATGAGATTCATCAATATAGGCTTTGGCAATATAGTTTCTGCCGAGCGTATAATTGCCGTGGTAAGTCCCGAGTCCTCTCCCGTAAAGAGAATAATACAGGATTCCAGAGATAAGGGAATGCTCATAGACGCTACCTTCGGCAGACGCACCAGAGCCGTGCTTATTGCAGACAGCGAACACGTTATCCTCAGCGCATTACAGCCCGAAACAGTTGCAGGTCGTATGAACGGCGATAGCGATAAGGGCGGAGAGGAGGAACAGGAGAATGAGTAGAAATCTTTTTATAGTTTCCGGCCCTTCGGGCGCAGGAAAAGGAACTTTGGTCAAGTATATGCTTGATAAGTATGCCGAGAAGGGCATATTCTTTTCTGTATCGGCTACCACCCGCGCTCCCAGAGTAGGAGAGAAGCACGGAGTTAACTATCTCTATATCACCAGAGAAGAATTTACCTCCCTTCTTGAAAACGGCGGCTTGCTTGAATACAATATCCTTTCTACGGGCGATATGTACGGAACTCCCAGAGAGCCTCTTGATAAGGCTATGGCAGAGGGACGTCCCTGCATATTGGAAATAGAACCCAACGGAATGAGAAACGCTATTAAGGTTTACCCCGATGCTATAACAGTATTCGTTGCGCCTCCTTCACTTGAGATTCTTGAAAAGAGAATAAGAGGAAGAGGTACCGAAACTGAGCAGCAGATACAGAAACGCATGACCCTGGCGGCCGAGGAAATGAAGACCGTGGGCGAATACGAATACGTTATCGTTAACGACGGCCTTGAAGATGCCGTAAAAGAAATATCAGATATTTTTGCAAGATATATCGACTGACAAAGTCTGAATATACAAACACATAAATTATATTTTTAGGAGAAATTACCGTTATGATGCTTTATCCCAGTGTTTACACCCTTGTTAAGGGCGAAAGAAAATGCAGATACTCCCTCGTTCTTGCCGTTGCAAAGAAGGCAAGAGAAATAGCTGAAGATGCCGAAAGAGACGGCATAGCTCTTTCCGAAAGACCCGTAAGTCTTGCAGTAGAGATGCTTGAAAAGGGCAAGGTTGACTTTATCGAGCCCAAGCCCACAGCTCTTGCTCCCGTAGTAGGAACCTCTTCCGTTCCCTTCGTTTCGTGTGCTGATCTCGGCGGTCAGATAGAAGAATAATGTCAGTGGCATCCTCTATCCTTTCGGAAAGGACGAAGATAATATCTGCGGCGGTAGATACCGTATATTCGGCAGACGGAGTGTTTTCATACGCTATGCCCCACGGTCTTGATGTGGAAATTGGCGATATGGTGACCGTGCCCTTTGGTAAGGGTAACCGTCAGATATCCGCACTCGTCCTTGACGTGACGGAGGGGAATGCCGAAGGCCTAAAGACAGTTATTTCAAAAAAACACACCTCCATAGGCCCCCAAGGGGTTGCCATGGTGAAGTTTTTAAAATCAAAGTGCTTCTGTACCTATATGGACGGGTGCAGACTTGTTCAGCCTGCAGAGGCTAAAAATTCGGGTACTCCTTTGTATCATAGGTTTTATACCTTGGCGGAGAACCTTAACGAGCTTTTGGATAAGACCAAAAAGCTTACCGAAAAGCAGTCCGCTGTAATAAAGGCGTTGTCGGAAGGTGATAAGAGTGCTTCTGACCTTGCGGCTATAGGTGCAGGCCGAGCTGTCCTTAAAACCCTTGAGTCAAAGGGTATAATTAAGGTGGTTTTAAAGCAGATATACCGAAATCCTCTTTCTTTTGCCGTCAGACAAGACGACGTAAACAAGAGGGATAACGACCTTAACGCCGAACAGCAAAAGGCCTTTGAAGAAATAAAAGCTAATCTTACATCGGGTAGTGCCCATCTCCTTTACGGAGTTACGGGTAGCGGAAAAACCCACGTATTTATGGCTCTCATTGATGAGGTTCTCGCAAGGGGGCAGAGCGTAATATTGCTCATTCCCGAAATCTCCCTGACGTTCCAGATAATAAAGCGTCTTTACGGAAGATACGGCGATCTTTTGGCCGTTCTTCACAGCGGCCTTTCAAAGGGCGAAAGGGCGGACGAATGGGAGAGAATAGAAAAAGGTATTGCCCGAATAGTGGTGGGTACTCGCTCTGCTGTGTTTGCTCCCGCCAAAAACCTTGGTCTTATAATAATGGACGAGGAACAGGAGCATACCTATAAATCCGAAATGACTCCCAGATACAACGCAAAGGACGTAGCTCTGTTTCGTATGCACGCAAACAAAGGGTTGTTGCTTCTTGCTTCGGCCACGCCGTCTTTTGAGAGTTTTTATAGAGCAAAAGAAGGAATAATAGGCTATAGCCGACTGACGGAGCGATTTAACGGACACGCGCTGCCAAAGGTTATTACTGTAGACTTGCGGTATGAAACCGCAAGCGGGAATACATCGTCCATCAGTAGGCTGTTGGCAAGAGAGATAGAACTCAATCTTAAAAACGGAGAGCAGACTATCCTTTTCATTAACCGAAGAGGGTACGCTGGGTTTGTCCAGTGTACTAAATGCTCAAAGGTGCACAGGTGTCCCTCCTGCGGAATACCTTTGTCATACCATATATCGGGTAACACCCTTACCTGTCATTATTGCGGATACACTGTTCCATCTCAAACCTATTGTTCCGATTGCGGAGCAAAGCTGAGATATTCGGGTACGGGTACTCAAAAGGCAGAAGAGCAGCTTTCAAAGCTTTTCCCCTCTGCTCGTATAGTACGAATGGATGCAGACAGTGTTGCGGGTAAAAACTCCCGTGAGGATATTCTGAAGGCATTCGGGAATAAAGAATACGATATTCTTCTTGGAACCCAGATGATTACCAAAGGACTTGATTTCCCATCGGTTACCCTTGTTGGGGTTCTTAACGCTGACTCTATGCTTTATTCTTCGGATTTCAGAGCATACGAAAAAACCTTTTCCCTCCTTACTCAAGTAACTGGAAGAGCAGGGCGTAGCGAAAAGTCGGGACGGGCCGTAATACAGACCTATTCTCCCGAGCACGAGGTGTTGAAGTTTGCCTATGCTCAGGATTACGAGAGCTTTTATGAAAGCCAGATTCCTTTAAGACGGAATATGCTCTATCCTCCATTTTCGGAGCTTTGCCAGGCTGTATTCGTTGCAGACAGCGAAGAAAAGGCGTTTGCGGCCGCAAACAGATACATCGAATATATAAAAAAGAAACTCACTCTCCCTGAATATCAAGCCGTAAGCCTATCCATTATAAGGCCTGCGGTTACGTCCGTCCCTATGGTTGACGGACGAAGCAGGGTAAGGATTATAATAAAATGCCGTGATAAAGCCATTACCAGAAGGCTCTTTTCTGCGGCGCATACGGATTTTATTCGAGACCCTGAAATGAAGAACGTTTCAGCCGCATTGGATATGAATCCCCAGAATATACTTTAAAAGGACTGAAAAAAATGGCACTCAGAAAGATAGTTAAAGAAGGCGATCCCGTTCTTGCAAGGGTATGCCGTCCCGTAGAGGTATTTGATAAAAAACTCGCCGCACTGGTGGAAGATATGAAGGATACCCTTGCCGATGCCAACGGCGCAGGCCTTGCAGCACCCCAGGTAGGTATTGCAAAAAGACTTTGTATCGTAGTTGATGACGACGATACGATGATGACCCTTATTAACCCTGAAATAATCGCCACCAAAGGCGAACAGATATTTACAGAGGGATGTCTGTCTGTTCCCGGAATCTGGGGCAAGACCCGCCGTCCTGCAGAGGTTACTGTAAGAGCCTACGATGAAAAGGGCAAGGTGTTTACCGCAACCAGAACCGGTATAACCGCTGTATGCTTCTGTCACGAGATAGATCATCTTAACGGCAAGCTTTTCAGAGAACAGGTGTTCGAATATATAAAGGAAGAGGATTTATAAACCTCTTTCGGAATCGGAAAAGGACTTTTAATGAACAGTATTCTTTTTATGGGCTCTCCCGATTTTGCGGCAGAGTCACTTAAGGCCCTTGTTGAGGGCGGATATAACGTTACGGGTGTTGTAAGTCAGCCCGATAAACCCAGAGGAAGAGGTCATTCCCTCTCTCCTACAACTGTAAAGGCTTATGCTTTAACACAGAATATACCCGTATATACACCCCCTACGCTGAAGAACGGTGAGCTCCAGGAAATTCTCGACCTCCACAAGCCCGAGCTGATCGTTGTAGTTGCATACGGAAAGATACTTCCCGAATACGTTCTCAATTACCCCAAATACGGCTGTATAAATATTCACGCATCCTTGCTTCCCATGTACCGTGGAGCTTCTCCCATAAACTTCGTTATCGTTAAGGGAGAGAAGGTTACGGGTATTACCTCTATGCTTATGGACAAGGGGCTTGATACGGGCGATATGCTTATAAAGCGTGAGGTTGAAATAGAGGATACCGATAACGCGGGAATCCTTCACGATAAGCTCGCGGCCGTTGGCGCAGAGGTTTTGAAGGAAACCGTAGACGGCCTTTTGGCAGGAACTATAGTTCCCGAAAAGCAGACTGGAGAAACTTGCTATGCACCTCTTATCGACAACGATATGAGAAAGCTGGATATGTTCGACCTTACGGGGAATATATATAACAAGATAAGGGGCTTTTCCCCTTTTCCCACAGCATTTACGACCTACTGTGGGAAAATAATCAAAGTCTACGCTTCTGTTAAGGCAGAGGTTCGTCCCGAATGGGAGGGACTGAAGCCCGGAACCCTTCTTTCATCCAAAACCTTTACCGTAAAAACGGGTGACGGTGCCATTACATTCACCGATATAGCGCCCGAGGGTAAAAAACGTATGACGGGAGATGCCTTTATGGCGGGATTGAGACTTTCCGATCCATATACGGAGAAGCTCGACTAAAGAAAGGACAATTACGTTAATATGGATTATTCTACCTATCTGATACTCTCTTTGGCCGTTGTTATTCTTTCTCTTTGGGCCCAAGGCTCGGTAAAATCTACCTATGCAAAATACTCAAAGGTCCATTCCAAGCGTGGATATACGGGAGCCGCAATCGCCCATAACATTCTTGTAAGGAATAATATAACCGACGTCCGCGTGGGTCAGATAAAGGGTACCCTTACAGACCATTACAGTCCCAAGGAAAAGATAATTCGTCTCTCCGAGGGTGTTCACGATTCCGATTCGGTAGCCGCCATAGGTATTGCGGCGCACGAGGCGGGACATACCTGTCAGTACTATCAGAATTATATCTTTATTAAGCTTCGCAACGCGGTTCTTCCCGTGGCTCAGATAGGCTCTACGGCGGCTATACCCCTTGTTCTTTTTGGTATTTTCTTCAGCTTTGGATTTTTGGTGGAGTTGGGCGTTCTGGTATTTTTTGCAGTAGTACTGTTTCAGCTTATCACCCTCCCTGTCGAGCTTAATGCTTCCAACCGTGCCATGAAGATCCTTAAAGAGAGTAATTACCTTGACGAGGAAGAGCTTAAAGGAACACGTAAGGTTCTTACTGCTGCTGCCATGACTTACGTTGTTGCATTTGCATCATCCTTGGTTCAGTTTTTGAGAATACTCTCCATAACAAACCGTCGTAGAAGGTAAAAATATGAATTACGATTACGCATCAATGACTTATGAGGAGCTTGAGGCATATTTTCTTTCAATCGGTATGCCAAAATACCGTGCAGGACAGCTCTTCCGCAACATATCCCGTGCAATAGCCATAGAGGATATGAGTGACATATCAAAGGACCTCCGCCGTCGTCTTTCGGAAGAGGGAACCGAAACCTCCCTTGAGCTTGTAGACCTTCTCAAATCGGAAGACGGTACGGAAAAATATCTTTTCCGCCTCAAGGACGGGAATCTTATAGAAACGGTACTTATGAGATATAAGCACGGAAATTCCGTCTGTATATCTTCTCAGGTAGGCTGCGCTATGGGGTGCAAGTTCTGTGCAAGTACCCTTTGCGGTAAAGAACGTAACCTAACAGCAGGGGAAATGCTTTTGCAGGTAGCGCGCGTGAATGCCGACGCGGGTATATCGAATATAGTTATAATGGGAATAGGGGAACCCCTTGATAATTTTGATAATCTTTTGAGATTTCTCAAAAACGTCAACGATCCCAGAGGCCTGAATATTGGCCAACGGCACATATCTGTTTCCACCTGCGGAATAGTTGATAAAATAGACCGGCTTTCTTCAGAGGGTTACGGAATAACCCTTTCGGTATCTCTTCATGGGCCAGATAATGAAACAAGAGATAAGCTTATGCCCGTAAACAAGGCATTCCCCATTGAAAAGCTTATCCCTGCCTGCAAGAGATATTTGGCCGCCACTAACAGACGTATATCTTTCGAATATACTCTTGTTGAAGGAATAAACGACACCGATTCCCACGCTTATAAACTGGCGGCTCTACTTAAAGGAATGCTGTGTCATATAAATCTTATCCCCGTTAATCACGTTGAAGAGAGGGGAATGTTCCCCCCATCCGAAAAAGTGGTAAATAGATTTAAAAACATATTGGAATCAAAAGGTATGAACGCTACTGTACGAAGGACGCTGGGCGGCGATATTGATGCCTCCTGCGGTCAGTTGCGCCATAGGCATTTGGAAAAATAACCCCTCCACTAAACCTAACCTTCAGGAAGGAAGATCATAACTATGATTTTGTTTGGGAAAACCGATATTGGCAGAGTTCGTCCCTCAAATCAGGACAACTTCGCTCTTCGCACCTTTGAGGGCGGAAAATATTTTGCTATAGTCTGTGACGGCATGGGAGGATATGCAGGCGGAAACGTCGCCTCTGAGATAGCCGTCAATACGGCCGTGGAAACAATTGAAGAAATGCTTCCTATCAGCGATATAGAGGCTGCCCTCAAGAACGCGCTTGATAAAAGCAATAATATGATTTACGCACAAGCACTTAAGAGTGAAGAATTGGCCAACATGGGTACTACCGCCGTTGCCGTATGGGTAGAAAACGGCACTGCCACCATTGCCCATGTGGGAGATAGCCGCGCTTATGTATACAGCGAGGGAAAGCTTACGCAGCTTACCCATGACCATTCTCTGGTTCAGACATTGATAGATAACGGCACCATTACTCCCGAGGAAGCAAAAACTCATCCCTATAAGAACGTTATTACTCAAGCTCTCGGAAAAGATACCTTGCCAGTTCCTTCATATGTTGAGTGTCAACTTAAGGAAAATGACGTTATACTTATTTGCACCGACGGTCTGACCAATATGCTTGACGATGAACAAATAGAAAACATACTCTCCTCCCGTACCGAAATCACCCAGGAGGCTTGCGAGGCTTTGGTTGACGCTGCAAACGAAAACGGCGGTACGGATAACATAACCGCGGTTCTTATGGTAAACAGGAACGAGGAATAATTTCCTGACAAGGAGAAAAAAGTGGAAAAGCTAACAGGTAGAGTTTTAAACGACCGTTATGAGATAGAGTCGGTTATAGGTACCGGCGGTATGTCGGTGGTATATAAAGCTAAGGACAGGCTTGACGGTAAATTCGTTGCCGTAAAGGTTCTTAAGAGCGAATTTGTAAGCCAGGCAAAGTTTAGAAAGAGATTTCTTAACGAATCCAAAGCCATAGCCATGCTGTCTCATAAAAATATAGTGAACGTGCATGACGTTAATTTTGAGGGTGACGTTCAGTATATAGTTATGGAATTTATTGACGGTCGTACCTTAAAAGAATATATAGTTGATTACGCTCCCCTTGATCCCAGAGAGGCACTTGCTTACAGCGGTCAGGTGTTGAGCGCTCTTCGTCACGCTCACGAAAGAGGCGTGGTACACAGAGATATAAAGCCCCAGAATATAATGCTTCTTGACAGCGGCCTTATAAAGGTTACCGACTTCGGTATAGCTCACGTTGCAAATTTTGAAACCGTTACCATGACCGATAATGCAATCAAGTCGGATCGTAGCCATGTCGTTCTGTGAGCCAA
>JAZRLW010000144.1:0-2586 GCA_045647025.1 Eubacteriales bacterium | reverse complement strand
TATGGTATACTTATCTTATCTTACAGTAAAGGACTGCCCTTATGGACATTATTAAAGATATTCTCGCTCCACAACTGAAGCTTCGCCCCATATCAAATCCCCAAGACCTTATAAAGCTTGTGTTTCAGGCCGTTATGGGTGGCGGACATCTTATATCCGACCCTTCACGAACCTTGGCATATCTTAATGCGGAAATGGAAACCCTCACCCCCACCGACGAGCCTCTTTTTGAGAGGATAGGGGAGAAGGTCTGCCGCTTTAACCTTGCCTCAAAGGAAAATACCCTTTCTGCCGAGGTAATAAATAACCTCTTTGTTTACTCTGCAAATAGAGTAAATGGCACCCGCGAGGAGCTTCTTGCCACTCTCAATACTGTAAAAGCCGCCATTGATTCGGGCAGCCTTGACCTGCCTTTTTCTGGTGACGACTTTGCCGCATTATACCCCGCCGAGGGAGTTATTCCCCGCCATAGCGAGGAATACAGACAGACCTACAGCCCCGCATACCGAGTCCTTTGTATTGAGTGTATGGAGTTTTTCCCCCTTATACAGAATATAGATAACCATATCTCCAATTCTATCTACCCCGTGATCGCTATCGACGGTATGGCAGGCTCGGGCAAGACCACCCTTGCCACCCTTCTTTACGCCGCCTTTGACGCAGCCGTATTTACTCCCGACGATTACTTTCTCACCCCCGCCCAGCGTACCCCCGAAAGGATGACCGAGGTAGGCGAGTTTTTCGATAAGGAAAGGCTCTATAACGAGATAATCTACCCCTTAAAGAGGGGAGATGATGAGATATCTTATCGCCGATACGATTGTCATACAATGGAGTTTATACCCCTTAAAAGATTCGTTAACCGCCGCCCCGTAATCATGGAAGGTGTTTATTCCGCCCATCCCTTTTTCGGGGATTATTATGACGTTGGGGTGTTTGTGAAAACCGACCCCCAAATCCAATCGGAAAGAATCCTTACCCGCAACGGCGAGTTCCTCCACTCAAAGTACGTAAACGAGTGGATACCCCGCGAGAACGCCTACTTCTCCGCCTTCGCCATAGAAGAAAAGCTCTCAAAGAAGGGGTTTGTGTTTAATACGTAGCAAAAAGAACCTCTGCACTCGCAGAGGTTCTTTCTATATTTATTCCGTCCAAACAAAGTTATAATTTATCGACTCGCCGCCGTCAACCAGAATATTCTGCCCCGTGCAGAAGGTGTTGGTAACGGTGAGGAAATACGCCCACTCTGCAATTTCCTCGGCGGTGGCCCATTTTTTTAGGGGCGTTTCTGCCATTATTTCCGCCCAGAGCTTTTCGTCCTTCATTACAGGTTCGTTGAGAGGTGTAATAACCCCGCCCGGATCAAGGCTGTTGCAGGTAGCACCAAAGGGTGCCACCCTCATGGCCACGTTTTTGGTGTAGGCCATAACTCCGCCCTTGCTTGCGCAGTATTCGGGGAACTCCGCCCCCGTGTGTCCGCTGGCCGAGCCTATGTTGAGAATAGACTTGATTTTTGGCTGAACGCCGTACCTTTCGGTGATGTGTATAAGAGCTTTAAGGTTTATATCTATATCGTCCTCGTTCTGGGTTCCCGCATTGTTTATAAGTATCTCCACGTCCTCAATTTGGGGCAGATTTTCCTTATCCCTCACGTCGCAGAGGTAATGGGTATACTTGCCGTTAACAATACTCTGGGGCTGTCTGTCTATACCTATAACGGTATGGCCTGATGCTAAAAACTTTTCCCCTATGGCTTTACCGATTCCTTGGGAGGTTCCCGTTATAAGCACCTTCATTTGTTTTCACCCTTTTCAATATAATCTAGATATTCTTTTCCCACGTTGTGGGCTTTCCATTTTTTTGTTATTTTATATCCAATGGGGGAGAAGAGAATCTCCATAATAAGCTCTGCCGCCGCACCCGTCAGCGCGCAGGTGGCGCATTGGAGTACCGTCCAATGGAATCCATCCCAGAATATGGGGGCAAAGAGGACGAATACTATTACCGAGAAGATGAAATTATCAATAAACTGCCCCATAAAGGTGGATACGTAGGTTCTTGTTGTGTAAGCCAGCTTTCCATCGGGGTTTTTCTTAAAGCAAAGGCCTATAAGCCAGTTAAGGCCGTTGTTTATAACCGCCGAGGTAAGGAATGCCACCGTGCTTCCCAAAAGGATAAACCATGTTCCCCCGAATATCCCGTCAAAGGCGGTGTAATCGGCGGCGTTTGAGGGGATTATGCTTGCCACGAAGAATATCAGGCAGGTGAGGAGATTTATCAGCGATGCAAGTACGGATATTCTGTTCGATGCCCCTGGGCCGAAATGCTTTGTTATCATATCCATGCACATAAAGGAGAGCCAGGATATGAGAATCCCCCCGTCAAGGGCTATCCACTCAAGCTGCAAAAGGGTCTTGTTTGCCAGCAGATTCATACATATAACGCTGACCACAAAGAGCGTTACCACCGTTGCGGGAATGGAGCGAAGGAGTATCTTCGTTTGTTTTCTTTCGTTTTTAAGCCATTCTAATATGGGGCTGTTTGTTGTTTTCTTCATATTATTCCTACTATAATTCTTTTACATCC
>JAZRLW010000143.1:0-2065 GCA_045647025.1 Eubacteriales bacterium | reverse complement strand
GCAGGTTTCCAGGAACCCGATTCGGGCGATGTTATCTTTGACGGTAAAGTAATAAATGGTGTTCCGCCTCATAAAAGGCAATTGTACACCATTTTTCAGCGTTATGCTCTTTTCCCTCACTTGAATGTTTATGAGAATATTGCTTTCGGTTTGCGCCTTAAAAAGACTCCCGAAAAGGAAATTAAAGAAGCTGTTACCGAAATGCTTGCCCTTGTAAACCTTAAGGGCTTTGAGCGTAGAAATATATCTTCTCTTTCAGGTGGTCAGCAGCAGCGAGTTGCAATTGCACGTGCTCTTGTTGTTAAACCCCGAGTTCTCCTTCTTGACGAGCCTTTGGGTGCTCTTGACCTTAAGCTTCGTAAAGATATGCAGGTTGAACTTAAAAATATTCAGAAACGTTTGGGTATTACCTTTATTTACGTTACTCACGACCAGGAAGAGGCTCTTTCTATGTCTGATACCGTAGTTGTAATGACCGAAGGCCGTATTCAGCAGATAGGTACGCCTACGGATATTTATAACGAACCCGTTAATGCTTTCGTTGCCGACTTTATCGGTGAGAGTAATATTGTAGATGGCATTATGCTTGCAGATTTCCGTGTTAAATTTTCGGGATGTGAGTTCGAGTGTCTCGATAAGGGCTTTGCCAAGAAGGAATTGGTAGACGTTGTTGTTCGTCCTGAAGACGTAGACGTTGTAGCTCCTGAAAAGGGTATGCTTCAGGGTGCTGTTACCTCTGTTACCTTCAAGGGTGTTCACTACGAAATAATAGTTGATATAAACGGATTTAAGTGGATGATACAGTCCACCGATTACGTGGCTGAAGGCCAGTATATAGGTCTTTATATCGAGCCTGATGCTATTCATATAATGAAGAAGTCTGAATATTCCAACTGCTTTGGCGACTATTCTTCATTCTCCGATGAACTTGAAAAACTTTCCGAGCCCGAGCCTGAGGAGGACGAAGAATGAAAAGGACAAAGCCTCCCGTTCGTAAAGGCAGTTCGTTTTTCGCATCTTTGGCGGCAACTCCCCACATGGTGTGGATGGTGCTCTTTATAGTTGCCCCCCTCTTATTCGTTATCTATTATGCCTTTACTGATGTTAACGGTCAGTTTACGCTTGATAATATTCTTGCCCTCGGTAACCATACCGAAACTTTCCTTTTGTCTGTTTCAATGTCGGTTATCGCAACCTTTTTGTGCCTTATAATAGGCTATCCTTTGGCATACTTTATTGCTAAAATGAAGTCTCGTACCCAGAAGATTATTATGCTCTTGTTGATGCTTCCCATGTGGATGAATCTTCTTATCAGAACCTATTCTATGATGGCGCTTCTTGATGACGGTGGCTTTCTGAATAATTTTATTATGCGTTTGGGTTTTGACCCCGTGCATATCGTAGGTACAGCTCCCGCTGTTGTTTTTGGTATGGTTTATAATTTCCTGCCTTATATGGTTCTTCCTATACATTCAGTAGTTTCAAAAATGGATACCAGATATATGGAAGCGGCAGGGGATTTGGGCTGTAATGGTTTCCGTACTCTTACCAGAGTTATATTACCCTTATCTACTTCAGGTATAATATCCGGTATTACTATGGTATTCGTTCCCTCCATATCCACCTTCTATATTTCTCAGAAGTTGGGCGGCGGTACCTTTGACCTTATAGGCGATACCATTGAACGTCAGTTCCAGAATCCCGTTACCTATAATGTTGGTGCGGCAATATCTCTGGTTATGATGATACTCATTCTTATTTCTATGGCTATAATGAACCGCTTTTCCGATGATGAAGGGACGGTGATCGTATGAAGGTGTTATCTAAAACCTACGTGGCCCTCGTTTTGGCCATATTGTATATTCCCATACTCATACTGATGCTGTTTTCCTTTAACAGTACAAATAATACAGGTGTGTTTACCGGCTTTTCTTTGTACTGGTATAAAGAACTTTTTCGTAGTGCCGAAACCTTTGATGCTCTAAAAAACACCCTTATTCTTGCTGTTTCTTCAGCTGTTATATCTACCCTTATTGGAACGGCTGCATCTTTGGGTCTTGACCGT
>JAZRLW010000142.1:0-5377 GCA_045647025.1 Eubacteriales bacterium | reverse complement strand
GTTATTTTGGAACAGAAATTTTATTCCTTTTTAGGCTTGGCAAGGCGAGCAGGAAAAGTATTGCTCGGCTATGATATGCTGGAAAGGTACAGAGGCAAGATCTATGCGGCGGTCACGGCATCAGATGCCGCCGAAAGGACTTTAAGAAATATAGAAAGGCTTTGTGCAGACGTTGAGTGTATACACACCGATTGTACAAAAGCCGAATTAGGAAAGCTTTTGGGCGTAAGAGAGGTTTCCGTGGCCGGTATAACCGACAAGGGCTTTGCAGAACAAATAATTTTGAATGCGAGAAGGAGTAAGTGATGAGTTTGAATTCTAAATACAGAATGCGTGATATAAGTAAGGATTTTGATCTCAAGATCAACAAGATTCAGGAGATTTTGGCTAAATTTGAGTCTGGCGTTGACGCTGAAACCTATAAATCTATGAAAGTGCTTACCGATGAAGAAGTAGGTATAATATTCGATTACCTTACCCAGACAAATAAGGTAGGCGACATGAAGCTTTTCTTTGACGATTGCGTAAGAGAAAAGGAAGAGCGTGAAAAGAAGGCAGCTGACGAGAAGGCTGCTGCTGAAAAGGCTGCAAAGGAAGCTGCTGAAAAGGCTGCTGCCGAAGAAAAAGCTCGCAAGGAAGAAGAAGCGAGAAAGGCAGCCGAAAAGAAGGCTCAGGAAGAAATAGAGGAGCAGATGAAGAGAGAGCAGGCTCAGAAAAAGCTTGCCGCTCAGAAGGCAAAGGATACCGCACAGCAGTTTGCAAAGCCTTCCTTCGGTACAAAGCCTTCTGTTAAAGAAGAAAATAAACAGGCAAAAGATAAACAGCGTCCCACTACCGTAACCGTTCCTTCCAGAAAGATGGAAGAACCCGCAGTAGTTGTGGCTAATGATGAAACCGATAGCAGCATCGTTGCAAAGAGAAACGTAAAGGTTGTTGATACACGTTCTTCCAACAATGTTAACGTTGAAAAATACAACGCTAAATTCGACGATATTGCCGAAGGTGCAAAATTTAAGAAAGATTATGGTAAATCCAAGCAGAAGATAAAGAGCGGCAAAGAAAACAGAAAGAAGACATCTCAGGCTATTAAAGAAGAAGAGATGGCTAAGCTTCGCCGTATGGAGCAGTATGAAAAGGATAAGAAGAAGCATCTGAGCAACGTTGTTCTTCCTGAATCCCTTTCTGTAAGCGAATTGGCTGCAAGACTTCGCATGACAAACGCAGACGTTGTTAAAAAGCTTATGCTTCTCGGTATAATGGCAAGCGCATCGCAGATAATAGATTACGATACCGCAGCGCTCGTTGCCGAAGAACTTGGCGCTACCGTTTCTAAAGAAGTTGTTGTTACTATCGAAGAAAAACTTATTGATGACACCGAGGATGCTGATGAAAACCTTGTTCCCAGAAGCCCTGTAGTTGTTGTTATGGGTCACGTTGACCACGGTAAAACTTCTCTTCTTGACGCAATTAGACACACCAGCGTAGTTACCGGTGAAGCTGGTGGTATTACCCAGCATATCGGTGCTTATACTGTAAATCTTAACGATAGAAATATAACCTTCCTCGACACTCCTGGTCATGCCGCATTTACTTCTATGCGTGCAAGAGGCGCGCAGGTAACCGACGTTGTAATACTTGTTGTTGCTGCAGACGACGGCATTATGCCCCAGACTGTAGAGGCTATAAACCATGCTCAGGCTGCAAACGTTCCTATCGTTGTTGCAGTTAACAAGATGGATAAGCCCACCGCAAATTACGATAGAGTTCTCCAGAATCTTACCGAGCACAATCTCGTTCCCGAAGATTGGGGTGGAGATACAATATGCGTTCCTGTATCCGCTATGCAGAAGACCGGTATTGACCAGCTTCTTGAAATGGTACTTCTCGTTGCCGATATGAAAGAACTTAAGGCTAATCCTAACAGAGAAGCAAAAGGTACCGTTATCGAGGCTAAGCTTGATAAGGGTAGAGGCCCTGTTGCAACAGTTCTTGTACAGAACGGTACACTTCGCATGGGTGATGTCGTTGTTGCAGGTATGTCTGTTGGTAAGGTAAGAACCATGGTTGACGATAAGGGCAAGAGAATTTCCGAGGCCGGTCCTTCTACTCCTGTTGAGCTTGTAGGTCTTTCCGAAGTTCCCAATGCCGGTGATATATTCCACGTAGTTAACAACGAACGTATGGCAAGAGAACTCGTTGAAGAAAGAAAGCATGCTCATAAGGAAGAGGAGTTCAAGGAGAGAGCAAACGTATCTCTTGATGACCTTTTTGCCCAGATCCAGCAGGGTAGCGTTAAGAATCTTAACGTTATCATTAAGGCTGACGTTCAAGGTTCCGTTGAAGCACTCAGAGCTTCCCTTGTTAAACTGTCCAATGAGGAAGTAAAGGTAAATGCTATTCACTGCGCAGTTGGAGGTGTAACCGAATCTGACGTTATTCTCGCTATGGCATCCAAAGCTATTATCGTAGGCTTTAACGTTCGTCCCGACTCCAATGCAAAGAATATGGCTGATAAAGAAAAGATCGATATCAGACTTTACAGAATAATCTACGACTGCATCGAGGAAATCGAAGCTGCTATGAAGGGTATGCTTGCTCCCAAGTTCAGAGAAGTTGTTCTTGGATATGCAGAAGTCAGAACCACTTTCCGTGTTTCCGGCGTAGGTACCATTGCAGGATGTTACGTAAAGCAGGGTAAGATTGCAAGAAATGCAGAGGTTCGTCTTACCAGAGATAATATCGTTATCCATCAGGGCAAGCTTGACTCTCTTAAGCGTTTCAAGGATGATGCTCGCGAGGTTGCCGAAGGCTACGAATGTGGTGTAGGTCTTGCAAATTATAACGACATTAAAGAGGGCGATATTATAGAAGCCTTCATTAATGAAGAAATCAAACAGTAATCGGAGGTATTGGAATGCCTTCCAGAAACCGTTCAAATTATAAAAACCAGAGATTTGAGGGCGAGCTCCGCAACGAGCTTGCCTCCATTATCCGTGGTATAAAGGATCCCCGCATCCCCGAGATGTGTACCGTTGTAAACGTTGAAGCTTCTCCCGACAGGAGCTTTGCAACCGTGTTTGTAAGCTTTCTTGGGGAATATGACGAAATAGAAGTAAGACGCGGCTTAAAGTCAGCAAAGGGCTTTATCCGTAAAAAACTCGGCGAGAGAATGTCTATAAGAGTGGTTCCCGACCTGTCTTTTGTTATTGATAAGAGTATGGCTCACGGTGCCCGTATAGACCAGCTTCTCGGTCAGATAAACGCAGGGGCTCATTCTTCGGATAACGACGAGGAAACTTTGGAGGATTAATATGTCTACAGGGTCATCCAAAATATTATTGGATATGCTTTCCCATGACAACGTAATGATAATAACTCATCGCAGTCCTGACGGTGACACCGTAGGTACGGCCTATGCCTTAAAGCGGGTGTTTGAAAACCGTGGTAAACGTGCAACCGTAGTATGCTCCGACGAGATAGGTAAAAGGCTTCGTTTTATTTCAGACGGAGCCTATAAACTTGATGAGCCTACTGATATTGAGTGCGTTATATCTGTGGATACCGCAACCGTGGACCTTATGGGTGAAAAACTTAAAAAGTATGCGGATAGGGTTGACTATTGTATAGACCACCACATCACAAATACGAACTACGCAAAGTGTACCCTTTTGAATTCTTCCGCATCTTCTACGGGAGAATATCTGTACGATTTGCTTAAAGAGGCAAATGTGGAAATTGACGGCTACATAGCAGAAAAACTTTACGCTGCAATAGCCTTTGATACAGGGTGCTTCAAATATTCAAGCGTTACCCCTCATACCCATATAGTTGCGGCTGAGCTTCTCGAATACGGTATGAACTTCGAGGATATAAACAGACGTCTTTTTGATATTGCGTCCTTTGAGCAGCTTAAAATAGAACAGGAAGTTCTTATGGCTGTTGAAAGATACAGGGATAATAGGGTCACGATTCTGGTACTTACTCAGGACATGCTTAACAAGGTCGGTACGGATATAGACATTGACGGACTTACTGCCATTACTCGTCGAATTGAAGATACTCTTATCGGTATTTCTATAAGAGAAATGGCTGACGGAATTGTTAAGGTATCTTTTAGGTCAATGGATGATAGAGTAGACGTATCTAAAATAGCTGCAAAATTTGGAGGGGGCGGCCATAAGCGCGCTTCAGGGTGTTCTTTTGATGCTCCCGTAGATGAGGTTAAGAAGCTGATACTCGACGGAGTATTTGAAGAATGGGAAAAGGTTTTTGGTGAATCATAATGATAATACCGGTAAATAAACCTGCAGGAATGACTTCTCAGAGTGTTGTTGCCAGAGTAAAGAGAATGTTTAGGGAGCAGGGAAAGGTTGTTAAAATAGGTCATAGCGGTACCCTCGATCCTATGTGTACGGGTGTGCTGCCTATACTTACGGATAGAGATACCAAATTAGCCGACCTTTTACCCTCGGATAAAAGATATTCTGCGGGACTGTTGCTTGGAAAAGAAACGGATACCGAGGATGTTACGGGAGAAATTATAAACGAATGTCCCGTTACTGTTAAGGAAGCGGAGGTTACGGCTGCCGCTTCTTATTTTGTAGGTAAAATTCTTCAAGTACCGCCCATGTATTCAGCTATAAAGATTGGTGGCCAAAGGCTCTACGACCTTGCAAGAGCAGGTGTAACTGTGGAGAGAAAGGCAAGGGAAATAACCGTTTATTCACTGAATGTCAAAAAGGGCGTTGCTGAGTTTGAATACGACTTGGATGTAAGGTGTTCTTCAGGAACCTACATAAGGACTCTTTGTGCTGATATAGGCAAAAAACTCGGTTGTGGCGGGTGCATGTCTTATCTTCAAAGAACGGAATCATTCGGCTTTACGTTGGATAACTGTGTTACCCTTGAAGAATTGTCTGAAGCTATAAGCAGGGGAGAGGAATCGAAGTGCTCTTATCTCTGTGAGAATGTTTTTGAGCATCTTAATGCGGTGAAGCTTGATAATACGGCGGTTGCTTATTATATGAACGGCGGGATTATAAACCGTCAGCGTGTTTATCGGGAGGCTGGTGTTGAATCTGGTCTTGTAAGAGTATACTCTCCCGAAAATGTTTTTTTAGGACTTGGATTAATGACCGAGGAAGGACTTAAAGCCGAATGGCGAACAGAAAGGTGACATAAATGTCTTGTATTGCTGTTGGAAATTTTGACGGTGTGCATAAGGGACACGTTAAGATAGTTTGTACTGCTGCAAACATTGCTAAAACTAAAAATGTTCCGTGTATTGTTGTTACTTTTAATTCCAACACAAAAAGAGCGTTGGGGAGAAATGTAAGCTATCTTACTGACAACGAATATAAGAAAGAGCTTCTTATTG
>JAZRLW010000141.1:0-9512 GCA_045647025.1 Eubacteriales bacterium | reverse complement strand
CTTGCAAGCACCGAAGAGGATCGTATTGAGGAGAAGATCGTAGAGATCCTGGATCACTACTTTTCTTACAGAGAAGCGGGTTTTTTGAACGGTGCGGCTCAATCTCTGACAGACACGAATAACTATTACAGTGAAGAAATGCTTGAGGCTATTGAGGCAAGAGCAGAGGCCGTTGCAATATACGTGGATGAGCTTAAAGAGGCTATCGGTTGGAGCATTTCCGATTGTCGGATAGCTTATTATCTGAATAGCTTTACGGTTTCGGACGGTATAGTGCTTGCAGAGGTGTATGAAAGCGAGCGTAAAGACTTTCTGACTCGCAATAATGAGATTTCACCTGCGTGGGGAGGCCTTTTTCATCATATAAGATTTACGATAAACAGTGATTCAAGTCTGACCATGATAGAGGATGAGTATTTTGATACTGATCCCTGGACCGACACATCTGAAGGTGAGGGTGGCCCATATTTTACATCTCCCGGCCTGGAAGCCTTTCTTTCCCAGCAGACCGCAGACCTTGTCCCCGAGATCCCCGACACGGCGGATAATTCGTATTGGGTATATTTTGCCCTGATGCTGTCTGTGGTCGCTGCTACGGTAGTTATCCGCAACCGTTGTAAAGAATAATTTGAAATAAATATCTTTTCGCACCCGAACACCCCTGCGTCGCAGGGGTGTTTTCTTGTCCGAGGGACAAGAAAACCCAAGCGGCAGGGCCGCTTGGGTTCGGGCATATATGCGTTTTTAAAAAGAAATTAGTCGATAACGCAGATCTTGTTATCCTCGTCGCCTATGTAGGAGTACTGGAGGAGCTCGGTAAGAGCAATAGCGTCATCAAGACCCATACCTTCGGGAGAACCGGTGCCGTTGATACAAGCATCGATAAACTGGTTGATGGGCTGGGGAGTTTCCTTGGGAAGAACGGGAGTGAGGTTGAAATCTGCAAGATCCTTGCTCTTAACGTAGATATCCTGGTTGCCGCGAGCGATCATGCAACCTGCAGTACCGTGGATCTCAAAGAGGAAGGGGGAGCCGGTGGAGATGAAGCCGGTTTCCATAACGCCGAGAGCGCCGCCGTCAAATTCAGCAAGAGCAACAGCGTTTTCGTCAACGGGCTTGCCGAAGGGAGCGGTGAACATACCTGTAACTCTCTTGGGCTTGCCGAGGAATTCAGCAACAAGGTATACGGGGTGGCAACCAAGGTCCATCATAGCGCCGCCTGCAGCGGTGGATCTGTCAAACCATCTTTCGGGGAGCCAGCCGCGGCTTACGCCGTCGTGAGCGTTACGGGTTCTCATATAGGTTATCTTGCCGAAGAAGCCGTTCTGAACAAGCTTCTTAGCATAGAGATAGAAGGGAGTGCACTTGTAGGGATAGGAAATGCAGAAAGTAACGCCTGCTTCCTCGATAGCCTGCTTGATCTCGTAGCATTCTTCGAGAGTGGGGGCGAGTGCCTTCTCGGTAAAGATGTGCTTGCCTGCCTTTGCAGCCTTAATGAGCACCTCTTTGTGATTAGTGGTGGGAGCGTCGCAGATAACGGCGTCTATTTCGGGGTTGGCAAGAAGCTCGTCAAGGTCAGAGTAGAACTTTGCGCCAAGATCGTCGGCCCAAGCCTGACCTACTTCAACGTCTTCATTCCAAACTGCAACGACTTCAGCGTTTTCGTTAGCCTTTACTCTCTTTGCGTAGCCTTTGGCGTGAACGTGCCAACAGGATAACATAGCAACTTTCAGCATAATAAAATCATCCTTTTATGTAGAATTTTTCCCTGTTAGGGGTGCGATTTTTCTCGCACTTGAAGTATATCATAAAATAAGGAAAAAATCAATACCTTTTTATTAAAAATATTACTCTCAATCCTTTACTAAAAAATGTAATTAAATTTTACTTTACAAAACCGAAGTTTTGTGGTATAATAAAACAGAATATACACTTGGAGTGGGTATTTGAGCCCTCTCTGGGTATATTATACATAGATTTGATTGAGAATTTTTGTGAGATATTTTCGGAGGTCTTAAATTGCGACAGCCAGACAAGCACAAAAAATTTAATAATCCCTTCTCAAAGGAGCCCGAGAATAAAGTAGAGGCTCCCGAAGAGGAGAATGTGGACCTTGAGCAGATACCTACAGGGCCTGAGGACGGGGATTTTATAGATAGTCCCGACGGTACCTTTGCCGAAAGCGCGGGTATCTATATAGGCGGGGAGGAGAAGTCTGCTCCTGCGTCTGAATCCGAGGCTGATGTTATAGAGATCGAGCCCCTGGCCGTTGAGGACGGGAATTCTTTCTCCGATTCTCCCTTTATGGGGGATACAGCCGAAACGGATATTCCTCCTGTTCCCGATGTTCCTCAAAGGGAAGAGGCAGTAAAAGAGCCCCAAGACACTCAGGTCGAGGCTGCTGCCCATAAGGAGGAGTCTGCGCCCAAGAGAAAAAAGAGAAAGAAGAAAAAGCACTCTGCCGATTCTCTTCCTCTCTGGATGCGCCATCCCGAAAAGTATATGAAGCGCCGCCCCCTGTGGGTAAGAATACTTGCAAGGATATTCTCCTTTATCTTTTTCTGGGGAGTGTCTCTGGGTGTTATCGGTGTTCTCGTTTTAGGCGTGGGCATCACCATTATTTATGCCTATACCGATCCCGAGCTTGACGATAAACTTGCAAACCTTGAGCTTGACTATACCTCGGTAATCTACGCCAACAGTCTGGAAACGGGCGGCTACGTGGAATACGAGGAGCTTTACGGCGACCAGAACCGATTCTGGGTAAGCGCCGGGGAGATGCCCAAGGCTCTCCTTGATGCAGTTGTTGCCGTAGAGGATAAGCGTTTTTACGACCATAACGGCGTTGACGTGATTACTACAGCCAAGGCTACCATAAATTACGCATTGGCGACAGTTATGGGCAGAAGTACCGAAGGCCTTGCAGGCGGTTCGACCCTCACCCAGCAGCTTGTCAAGAATGTTAGTGGCGACGATAAACAGGATATTGCCCGAAAGATAAGAGAAATGCTCCGTGCCCTCTACGTTGAGAGAAGGTACGAAAAGGAGCAAATATTGGAATACTACCTTAATGCCGTTACTTTTGGTAATAATCAGGACGGTATTTACTCCGCGGCCAAGTATTATTTTGATAAAGAGGTAAAAGACCTTACCCCCACCGAATGCGCCGCCATAGTATGTATTACCAAATCCCCCTACTATATTGAACCATACAGAAATCCCGAAAGAAACAAGGAACGTCGAAACCACGTTCTCTTTGAAATGTACGATCAGGAAAAGATAAGCAGGGACGAATACGAGCAGTATATTCAGGAGGAGCTTGTTCTCCGCGACAGAACCGCAGGCGGCTCTTCTTCCCGAATCCTTTCCTGGTTCTCCGACATGGTCTTTAACAACGTTAAGGCCGCCCTTATGGAGAAATTCGGATACTCGGCAAATGAGGCCACTAGCCTCCTTTACACCGGCGGTCTCCGTATTTACACCACAATGGTGGTTGAGTATCAGGAGATATGCGAGGACTATTTCTATAACGAGGATAACTATCTCCCCGTGCCCGAGGGCGAAGAAAAGCCCGAAATAGCCTTTGAACTTTTTGATCCCGATACCGGTAATATCCTTGCCGTAATAGGCGGTAGGGGAGAGAAGAGCAGCTCCCGACTCCTTAACAGAGCTACCGACGCTATCCGTCAGCCCGGCTCTTCGATTAAGCCTCTTTCCGTATACGGCTACGCTATAGAAAACAATATCGTAACTGCGGGAACCGCTATTGACGATTCTCCTCTTATGATAATGAACAGCGCCATAAAGCTTCTTGAGGGTCAGTCGTATCTTATCAGCCCCGTTACGGGTCTTGAGATAAAGTACACCTATTCTCCCTGGCCCACAAACTACGACAATACCTACAACGGTTATCTGGACGTTAAAAACGCCCTTTCAAACTCTTACAATACCCCTGCCGCAAAGATTCTTGAAATGATAGGCGTGGAAACCTCTTTTAACTTCGCCAAGACCATGCTCGGTCTTAAGAATCTGGTTCCACAGGATATGAACCTTGCGCCCCTTTCCGTAGGTGCGCTTACCTACGGTCTTACCCTGCAGGAGGTAACCTCCGCATATACGGTATTTGCCAACGAGGGTATATATTCTTCCCCCAGATGTGTAACCCGTGTTGAGACCTACGACGGTAAGATCCTCTATGAAAACGAAGTTGACAGGCAGATAGTATTTACTCCTCAGACTGCCTACGTTATGACGGATATACTGGACGCCCTTAAGGGAAGCGCCGCAGATGCCGAGCTTGACGGCATAGCCACCGCGGGAAAATCGGGTACCACAAACTCCTACAAGGACAGATGGTTTATCGGTTATACCCCCAATCTTCTTGCAGGTATCTGGAGTGGTTACGATACCCCCGCTACCAACGATAATACCCACCACATCAATATGTGGCATGACGTTATGACCCTTCTCGAAGAGGCTTCTCCGGGTGAAACGGGTTGGACTCAACCCGACGGTATAGTTACCGCACAGTACTGCACTGTAAGCGGCAAGATTCCTACCAAGGCTTGTCAGTCAGACCCCAGAAGCTCCAGCCGTATCAAGACGGGCGTGTACAAGGCAGGTACCGAGCCCACTGAGTACTGCGATATGCACCACTTCCTTTACGTCTGCAACGAAACAAAGCAGATTGCCACCGAGCACTGTGCCGACGTAAGCCTTGCGGTATTTATCGACTCCGACAGATCATTCCCATATATGTATATAAAGACAAAGGATGCGGAGTATGTTTGTCCGCCCCTTTCTCCCGAAACAATTCTTTATAACAGTCAGAAACTTCCCGTATACTCTTATATGGTGCCTGAGGGCGAGTATCCCTGCCTGCCCACCACATCAAAGAGCAAGTACGTTAACTGTATCTGTTCCGTCCACGCTACCACGGGTATAAATCACTATTATACCTATAACACTCTTACCTCGACGGAAAAGATAGCTCTGGCTCAAAGAGAATCC
Organism: Eubacteriales bacterium; assembly: GCA_045647025.1. Classification (GTDB taxonomy): domain Bacteria; phylum Bacillota; class Clostridia; order Oscillospirales; family UBA644; genus JAZQLP01. The sequence continues at coordinate 4,502 of JAZRLW010000141.1, read as the reverse complement.
CTTATGACCCTTCCCGAAGACCTTATAGATCCCGAAACCTTGTATACCTTCTATAGTGACAGGTCTAGGTATCAGAAGCCTGCAGAAGAGGCTGTTGAGGGCTGATTTGTAACTGAATGAAAAAAAATCCTTGCTTTGACCGGCAAGGATTTTTTTTGTTTATTTATCCCCAATATTTGAAAGAATATCTTGTATGATTTCGTCCTGGGTAAGGCCTGTGGATCCTGTTTCAAATACGTCGTGGTCGTCACCCTGGCCGGTTTCGCCCGAGGCTTTGTTGGATTCGGGCTTTGCAAGGCCGTGCATAAATCCGCCTACGGAGGTGGATGTTACGTCTCCTGCGATGACCTTGTTTTTGTATACGAGTATGTTTACGTTGACCCTATCTGTAGTGGCTACCGGATAGTTATGCACTTCGTAGGTGTAGCGGGTCACGGTTTTTCCTTTATATGAGGAAAGGTCAAAGCCCTGGGATTGCTGGAGGGCATTGTAGTTGTTGTACGTGTCGTCAAAATCGTTGGGAATTACCACCTCTATAGTCTCGGTGGGTTCTTGAGATACTGTCCAACCGAAGGTGCCCAGGTATCCCACTCTATCGTCGTTTGTCTTAACGGTGGTATTGTTTTGCTTTACCGTCTGGGTGTCGGTGGGGGGAACTGTGACCAGAACAAGGAGTATTAGGCAGGCACATATAACCGAAAGCGCCACAACCTTGCGTTTGGTTATTTTGGTTGACATTATAAGCATTTATACCTCTTTTCTGCGGGGTGAAACCCGCTCTGTCATTTTTTAGGTTAGTACATTTCTATGCCCGTGTGTGCCGATTAATGCAGGTATTCTTATTAATGGGAGTGGTAAATCTGAACATTTTTTGAATTATGCACTTTTGCAGTTGAAATGTTATCCTTTTTATGGTATAATATCACGGTTAACGGTCGGGTGTAACAGCTCGGTACGCAACATATTATAATAAAATGAATTCACACATTCCCTTTGTGGCCTGTTTCGGTGCGCGGCACAGGTTGTACTGCGTGGCAGGTTTATGGGAATGGAGGAATCAACCGACAGGAGGAAAACAAAATGGCAGTAATTTCCATGAAACAGCTGCTCGAAGCAGGTGTCCATTTCGGACATCAGACCAGAAGATGGAACCCCAAAATGGCTGAGTACATCTTCACCGAAAGAAACGGTATCTACATCATCGACCTTCAGAAGACTGTTAAGAAGGTAGAAGACGCTTACATGTTCATCCGTGAGCTCGCTGAAAACGGCGAAAGCGTTCTTTTCGTTGGTACCAAGAAGCAGGCTGCAGATTCCATTAAGGAAGAAGCAGAACGCGTAGGTCAGTACTACGTTAACACCAGATGGCTCGGTGGTATGCTTACCAACTTCGAAACCATCAAGAAGAGAATCACCAGACTCAACCAGCTCAAGAAGATGCAGGAAGACGGCACTTTCGAGCTCCTTACCAAGAAAGAGTCTGCAAAGCTCACCCTCGAAATCGAAAAGCTTGAAAAGTACCTCGGCGGTATCAAGGAAATGAAGAAGCTCCCCGGCGCTCTCTTTATCGTTGACCCCCGCAAGGAACACAACGCTGTTGCTGAAGCAAGAAAGCTCCACATTCCTATCGTTGCTATCGTTGACACCAACTGCGATCCCGACGAAGTTGACTATGTAATCCCCGGTAACGACGACGCTATCCGCGCCGTTAAGCTCATCTCCTCTACCATGGCTAACGCTATTCTTGAAGGTAGACAGGGCGAGCAGGAAGCAGCTGAAGAAGTAGCTGAACTTCCCGAAGAAACTCCCGCTGAATAATTCGGATAACACATAGTATTAAGGAGGAAATAACAATGGCAAACATTACTGCTCAGGACGTTAAGGTTCTCAGAGAAAGAACCGGCGTTGGTATGATGGACTGCAAGCGCGCCCTCGTTGAAGCTGAAGGCGATATGGAAAAGGCCATCGTACTTCTCAGAGAAAAAGGACTTGCAACTGTTGCTAAGAAGGCTGGCAGAATCGCAGCTGAAGGCACCATTGCTATATACAACCAGAACGGCGTAGCCGTACTTCTTGAAGTAAACGCTGAAACCGACTTCGTTGGCAAGAACGAAAAGTTCCAGGAATTCGCAGCAAAGGTTGCTCAGATCGTTGCTGAAAAGAATCCCGCTGACGTTGACGCTCTCAACGCTACCGAATACGAAGCTGGCAAGACCGTAGAAGAGACCCGTCAGGACCTCGTTATGGTAATCCGTGAAAACATCACCGTAAGACGTTTCCTCAGAGTTGAAGGCGCTGTTGCTACCTACAACCACGGTAACGGTAAGATCGGTGTTATTTCCCAGTTCGAAACCACCGCAGAAGCTGCAGCTACCGCTGAATTCGCTGCTTGCGGTAAGGACGTTGCTATGCAGGTTGCTGCTCTCAACCCCACTTACCTCAACAAGGAAAGCGTTCCCCAGGCTGTTATCGACGGCGAGCTTGAAATCTGCATGGCTCAGATCAAGAACGACCCCAAGATGGCTAACAAGCCCGATGCTGTTATCGAAAAGATAGCTTCCGGTAGAATGGGTAAGTTCTATGAAGCTAACTGCCTTACTGAACAGGCATTCTTCAAGGATGAAACCGTAACCGTTGGCAAGTACATTGCTAACACCGCTAAGGCTCTCGGCGCTGACCTCAAGCTCGTAAACGTATACCGTTTCGAAAAGGGCGAAGGTATCGAAAAGAGAGAAGACAACTTTGCAGATGAAGTTGCAAAGATGGTTAAATAAGTCTTTTAAAATCATTCGTAATTTTATCTGTCATTCCGGGCTTTTGCCCGGAATGGCAATTCTTTTTTAGTATTGCCTGAATGGCGACAAAAAAATATTAGGAGTTTTATTATGAAAAAGATTTTTGCAGTATTACTTGCTGTGGCAGTTCTTACCTGCACAGTATTGTCCTTTGCTTCCTGCGTTAGCACAAACGAGACTATAATCGTTCACACCAACGCATTTTTTGCTCCCTTTGAGTACTATGAAGGTACTGAGATCGCAGGCGTTGACGTTGAAATAATGAACGCAGTTGGCGAAAAGCTCGGCAAGGAGATCGAGTTTGTAAACGTTGAATTCTCTGCTATTATCGATAACGTATCCGAGGGTAAGGTTTGCGACTGCGGCGCTGCAGGTATCACCATTACCGAAAGCAGACAGGAAAAGGTAGACTTCTCCATTCCTTACTACACTTCCGTTCAGTACGTTATTTACGCTAAAGATAATGCAAATGTAGTTACCGTTAATGATGAGTACATTCTTTGGGATGCTCTTGCAGGTATGAAGATCGGTGTTCAGACCGATACCACCGGCGCTATCTACACCGATGGCGAAATCAACGGTACCGAAGCTGACCCCGCCTACGGTTACGACGGTGTTCTTTATGGCACCGGCACCACCATGGCTAACTTTGATAACGCACAGCTTGCCGCTGACGCTATCGGTGCTCAGGCTATCGACGTTGTAATCATCGACGAGCTTCCCGCACAGTATATTGCATCCAAGAGCGAAACCCTCGTTTGTCTGCCCCTTTACTATGCAGGCGGCGAAGGCGAAGCCGACACTCCCACCGAGGAACAGTACGCTATCTGCGTAACCAAGGGCAATACTGAGCTTCTCGAAGCTATCAATGCTGTACTTAACGAGTACCTCGTTGCTGATGAAAACGGCGAAAACCAGATCCAGAAGCTCGTTATGAAGCATATGGGTCTTGAATAAGACATCTGTTCATACCTTATAAATAAAGGAAGGGCTTCTTTGGGAGCCGAGAAAAACGATGAACTTTTTCAGTAAAATTATAGAGCTGTTTTCCACCGAAAGGTATATGAACAGCATTTGGGAAGGCCTTAAGACCACCGTTATAATTTCTGTTGGCGCAATGATTTTGGGTCTTGTTATCGGTACTTTGATAGCATTGGCCATGATCTGCCGCCGTACAAAGTGGACGATTATTCCCAAAGCCATTGCAAAGGTATACGTTACCGTTATTCGCGGTACTCCTATGGCCTTGCAGCTTTTTATAATGGCTTACGTTATATTTGCCATAAGGGGATTTCCCCAGTTACTTACGGCGATTATTGCTTTTGGTATAAATTCCGGAGCTTACGTTGCCGAAAATATCCGTGCTGGTATTCTTTCCGTTGACGTGGGACAGACCGAGGCCGGTAGAGCCCTTGGCCTTACGGGGGCGGCTACAATGGTAAATATTGTTATTCCCCAGGCCATAAAGAACGTTATTCCCGCCATCGGTAACGAGCTTATCGCCCTTATCAAGGAAACATCTATTGTCAGCATGATAGGTATGTACGACCTTACTCAGGCGGCAAAGATAATAGGTAGCGGTCAGAATATGGCCAGCTACATAGTTCCCATGACCGTTACGGCGCTGTTCTATCTGGCTATAGTGTACGTTCTTACCTTCTGTATAAAAATGATAGAAAAGAGGTTGAGAGCAAGTGATAAGCGTTA
>JAZRLW010000140.1:0-6673 GCA_045647025.1 Eubacteriales bacterium | reverse complement strand
ATATGTTATTAAACCAATTATTCCTGAAAACCTTTTTGTAGATACAAAAACATTTATCAATCCAACCGGAAGATTCGTTATCGGCGGTCCTGTTGGTGATTCAGGCCTTACCGGCAGAAAAATTATTGTTGATACTTACGGTGGATTTTCACGCCACGGTGGCGGAGCATTCAGCGGAAAAGACCCTACAAAAGTTGACAGAAGTGCAGCATACTACAGCAGATATATTGCTAAAAATATTGTAAAAGCAGGATTAGCTGAGAGATGTGAAGTTCAGCTTGCTTATGCTATAGGCGTTGCAGAGCCTGTAAGCGTTCTTGTTGATACCAAGGGCACAGCTACCATACCTGAAGAAAAGATAGTTGCAGCTGTAAGAGAAGTATTCCCCCTCACTCCCAAGGGAATAATTGAAGAACTTGACCTTAAGAAACCCATTTACGCAGCTCTTTCCGCATACGGACATATGGGCAGAGAAGATCTTGGTGTAAGATGGGAAGACTGCGATAAGGTAGACGCTCTTCTCAAAGCAGTAGGTAAGTAAGAACGAAAGAAGTCTTTTATACGATGAAACCTTTTAAGTCTGACTGCCATATACACAGTCGCTTTTCTCCCGACGGCAGGGGCACCGAGCCCGAAGCCGTTGTAGCCGCAGCCGTTGAGGCAGGCCTTGACGGAATATGTTTTACTGACCATTGCGAGTGCAATGACAACGTAAGTATTCCTCCCGAGTTTCCCCGCTGGCCCGCTCTTGACCACGAGGAGTATTTTAAGACCATATCCGCTCTTAAAGGAAAATATCCTTTGAGGATTTCCGTGGGCGTTGAGATAGGGCAGGGAACACAGGGACTTGAATATTCTCAACGATATATTGATTCCCATCCCTGGGACTTCATCCTTGCTTCCAACCACAACATTCGCAATGAGTACGATTTTTCCTATATGGACTACACCGACAAAGATATAGACGACCTTTGTCGCAGATATTTCGAAGAACTCTATGAGGTTGTTGAGTGGGGACAGTTTGACGTACTTGCTCATCTGTTCTACTTTATCAGGTACGTATATCGAGCGGGTTACGAGATAGATATTAACAATTACAACGGAATGATGGCCGATATTTTCAAACTCCTCGTTTCCAAGGGTAAGGGAATGGAAATAAATACTTCGAGTATTGCTGGCCCTTACGGTAAGACTATCCCCGGTCTTGAGCAGCTTAAGCTTTTTCGTCAGCTCGGCGGTGAGATAGTTACCATAGGTTCCGATGCCCATATTCCCGAAAACGTAGGACTTGGCGGAGACCTTGCCAGAGAAATGATGCGGGAAGCAGGCTTTAAATACGTGGCTTTCTACGAATCCCGTAAGCCGTCCTTTATGACGATATAAATAAACGGAGCGCTATAATGAAACCCTTCAGAGCAGATTATCATACCCATTGTTGTTTTTCTCCCGATACGGGGGGAACTCTTCCTACCCAGAATATAGACGCCGCCCTTGCAAAAGGATTGGACGCTCTTATGTTTACCGACCACTGTGAGTGTAATACTCATACCGGAACTTGCCCTTTTCCAAAGCCTTGGCCCGATATGGATTACGAGCATTATTTTGAGTATTGCTCTTCCTTGAAGGGTAAGTACCCCATACAGCTTGGCGTTGGCATAGAGATAGGTCAGCCTCTTCAAGGACTTGAATATGCCGAAAAAATGGTATCTGTAAAGCCTTGGGATATGATACTTGCTTCAAACCATAATATCGTTGGTGAGCCCGACTTTTGTCTTATGGATTACGAGGGCCGCGACCTCGACGATATATGCAACAGATATTTTGCAGAGCTGTACGATATCGTAAAGTGGGGAAAATTTGACGTTCTCTCTCATCTTTACTATTTCATAAAATACATAAGCGTTAAGAATTTGCCTGAGATAGATTTTACAAGATTTGATGGGGCTATATCAGAAATATTTAAGCTTCTGATACAGACAGGGAAGGGACTTGAGGTAAATACCTCTTGTATGCCCATAAAACAGTACGGTAAGCCCGTTCCCAATCTTGTTCATCTCAAAATGTACAGAGAACTTGGCGGAGAGCTTATTACCATAGGTTCGGATTCCCATAAAGGTGCCGATATCGGTACGGGTATTGATGAGACCATAGAGCTGCTTAAAGAGGCAGGCTTTAAATACGTGGCATCGTACGAGGATAGAAAACCCACACTCCGCCCCATAGTTTAAATCCCACACGAAAGGAAAATGAAGCATGAGCATAAAAGAAAGAGTACTTAAGTTTCTTGAAGAAAATTCTTGTTATACCCCCGAAAATATAGCGGCGGCGCTTTCTGTAGATGTTGACGAGGTAAAGGCTGTAATAGCCGAATGTGAAGCAGACGGAACTCTGCTTGGATATACTGCCGTAGTTGACTGGAGTAAGACGGGCACCGAAAGATGCAATGCCATAATAGAGATAAACGTTGAAACCAAGACCGGTGACGGCTTTGAGGCTGTAGCCCGTCAGATATGCGCCCTTCCCGAAGTAACTGCTCTTTATCTTATGTCGGGCGGTTACGACTTCGCCGTAATGATAGAAGGTCGAAGCATGAGAGAGGTTGCTATGTTCGTTTATCAGAAGCTGGCCGTTATAGACGGCGTTACCGGCACCGCTACCCACTTTGTACTCAATAAGTATAAGGATAAGAACATGACGTTCGGAACACCGGAAAAGGATGAACGCGAATGGCTTTAATATAAAAGCCCTTTGCTGTAAATACAGACACTATGATAGATTACGAGAAAATTTTATCAAAGACTGCGGTCAACATAAAGCCCTCGGGTATAAGAAAGTTCTTTGACCTTGCCAGCAGTATGAAGGATTGTATATCCTTGGGCGTTGGCGAGCCTGACTTTAACACTCCTTGGCATATCCGTAATGAAGGTATAAGAACCCTTCAGCTGGGCAAAACCAAATATACCGCAAACGCAGGTCTGGAATCTCTCAGAAGAGAAATATCAGACTATATGAACAGAAGATACAACCTTGACTATTCTCCCGATAATCAGATATTGGTTACCGTAGGCGGCAGTGAGGGTATAGACGTGGCTTTAAGAGCTCTTCTTAATCCCGGCGACGAGGTTCTCGTTCCCGAGCCTTCATTTGTTTGCTATAAGCCCCTTGCTGAGCTTGCGGGTGGCATTGCAATACCTCTTCCTACTTATGAGAAGGATAACTTCAGACTTATTCCTGAAACGGTAAAGGCAGCCATAACTGAAAGAACCAAGGTTCTTATTATGCCTTTCCCCAATAATCCAACGGGCGGTATTATGAGCCTTGAGGATTATAACGCCATTGCAAAGGTTATCAAGGACACTGATATTATCGTTATAACTGACGAAATATATAACGAACTCACCTATACCAGAGAAAAATCTCCCTCGTTTGCCAATGCCGACGGAATGTATGAAAGAACCATTGTCGTAAACGGTTTTTCAAAGGCCTATTCAATGACAGGTTGGAGAATGGGTTATCTTTGCGCTCCCAAGGAGATAGTAAAGGTAATGATAAAGCTCCACCAGTTCGGTATAATGAGCGCCCCCACCACTTCCCAGTACGCCGCTATTGAGGCTTTGAGAAACGGTGATGAGGACATTGCCGAAATGAAGGGCCATTACAATATGAGAAGACTGTTCCTTCTCGATGCCTTTAAGAGTATGGGTATTCATTGTTTTGAGCCTCTCGGCGCATTTTACGCTTTTCCCAACGTGGGTGAGCTTGGCTTAACGTCCGAGGAGTTCTGCCGTCGTTTCCTTGAAGAATACAAGGTAGCGATAGTTCCCGGAAACGCTTTCGGTGATAGCGGTGAGGGATTTGTACGAATATCCTACGCTTACTCCCTTGACCATTTAAATAAGGCTATGGACAGACTTGACAAGTTCGTTACGTCCATAAGAAGAGGAAACTGATGTCTGATTCAAAGACCACGGTATCACTTCTCAAAAATACCGAATACGATAGATCTGAATTGGTTTCTGCCGTTGAGAAGCATTTTGAAAATCTGGGCGGTATTGAAAATATAATTCCCCTTAACTCAAAGGTGGTTATAAAACCCAATCTTGTATCGGGTGAAAAGCCTGAGAAGGCGGTTACCGTACACCCTGATTTTGTGTATGCCATTATTGAGGTTGTAAAGAGAAGAACTCCCCATATAACCTTGGCGGAAAGCCCCGGCGGTCCCCACAACGATGCAAGGCTGAAGGGTATATATAAAATAACGGGTATGGCTGATCTTGACTGTGAAAAGGTTTACGAGCCCACCGTTAAAGAGATAGAATATCCCGAAGGACTCAAATGCAAGACCTTTTCAGTTATAAAGGAAATTGCCGAAGCTGACGTTCTTATTTCCGCAGCAAAGCTTAAGACTCACGGAATGATGGCCTATACGGGCGCTGTAAAGAATCTTTTCGGCGCAATATTCTCCCTTGAGAAGGTTGAGTATCACTTCAGATATAACGACAGGGCCGATTTTTCGGATATGATAATCGATCTTTGTTTGGCTCTTAAGCCCACCATAAGTTTTATAGACGGTATCGTTGGAATGGAAGGCGAAGGCCCCACAAGCGGTACCCCCAAGGCTGCGAATTGTACAATAGCGGCTCTTAATCCTTTTGCCTGCGACGTTGTCGGTGCATCTTTGATTGGTATTGATGAGCGAATATCAGGCCAACTTGCCCGTTCATACGACAGAGGCTTGACTCCAAGGCTGGAAGATATAAATATAGTAGGTGACGACTTTAACTCTCTTAAAACCGAGTTTGAGGTTCCCGTATCACTTGAAAATACCGTGTCATTCGGATTTTTGAAGATTTTACCCAAAGGGCTTCGTTCATTTATTGAAAGAGCTCTTTCACCCAAGCCCGTTGTGGTATTGCCTGAGTGTATCGGTTGCGGCAAATGCGTTGAAAGCTGTCCCCAGAAAACCATATTTATCAAAGATAACAAGGCCGTTATAAAATACGGTAACTGCATTCGTTGTTACTGCTGTCAGGAGCTTTGCCCTCGTCACGCAGTAGAAGTACGGAGCAAGAAAATATACAAATTTAAGTTATGAGAACTCTTACTGCAAACGCTTACGCGAAGATAAACCTTACCCTTGACGTCTTTCCAAAAGGGGAGGACGGGTATCACGAGCTTCGCAGTATTATGCAAACCGTTTCTCTCTGTGATGAGGTTGCCGTTACTCTTTCCTCTGAAAATAAGGAGATAGTTTCTGATGCCACTCTTGCGGGAATAGAGAACGATATATGCGTAAGGGCAGCAAAGGCCTTTTGCGAAGCATTCATTTCCGAACCTTTGGGAATACATATAGGAATAAAGAAAAATATTCCCATTTCCGCAGGCCTTGGCGGAGGAAGCTCCGACGGAGCGGCTGTTATAAAGCTGCTTGCAAAGGAATTCGGGGTGCAGGACAGGCAAAAGCTTATAGAAATCAGCCGTAAAATAGGCTCCGACTTGCCCTTCTTCCTTGAAGGTGGCATGGCTCTTATTGAGGGAACGGGGGAGAAGATAACCCCCTTGCCTTACAGGTTTGAAAAGCGGCTTCTTCTTGTAAAGCCCGAGCAAGGAACTTCTGCGGGCGGTGTGTATGGAATATTCGATTCTCTTAATGAGACAGCTCCCCACACTACGGACAAGATGCTTTCTGCAATGTCTTGCGGAAGATTTGATTATTCGCTCCTTTCAAATAGCCTTCAGACTGCGGCTATACAGGCGGCACCTCAAAGCGGCGAAATACTTGACCGCATGGTAGAACTTAGCACCGAAAAGGCATTGGTTAGCGGAAGTGGAAGTGCTGTTATGGGCTTTTTTGCAGATGATGCTATAGAGGCTGCTGCTAAAGAACTTTCCACCTACGGATTTTGTGAACTATGTCAGTTCGTTTACTGATGTTAATAATATTTTTTATATAGGAGAACATACTAGTTATGCATTACATGGGATTAAATGAGATTAGAGAAAAATATCTCTCATTCTTTGAATCTAAAGACCATCTTCGTATGCCTTCGTTTTCTCTTGTTCCCCAGAACGACAAGAGTATCCTTCTTATAAACGCAGGTATGACCCCCCTGAAGCCTTACTTCAAGGGCGAAGAAACTCCTCCCAGAAAGCGCGTTACCACTTGTCAGAAGTGTATCCGCACCCCTGATATAGAAAGAATAGGAAAGACTGCCCGTCACGGTACCTTCTTTGAGATGCTGGGCAACTTCTCCTTCGGCGATTATTTTAAAAAGGAAGTTATTCCGTGGGCTTGGGAATTCATGACCACCGTTATGGAAATTCCCGAAGAAAAACTCCACGTTACCGTATATCACGAGGACGATGAGGCTTATGATATCTGGCACAACGTTGTAGGACTTCCCGAATCCCATATTTCCCGCTTCGGCAAGGAAGATAACTTCTGGGAACACGGTGAAGGCCCCTGCGGTCCCTGTTCCGAAATCTTCTTTGACAGAGGCCCCGATAAGGGCTGTGGTAGCCCCGACTGTAAGGTAGGTTGTGACTGCGACCGCTTTATGGAAGTATGGAACCTTGTATTTACCCAGTTCAATAACGACGGTAACGGTAATTACGAGCGTCTTAAGAACTGCAATATAGACACCGGTATGGGGCTTGAGCGTCTTGCTTGCGT
>JAZRLW010000139.1:0-3322 GCA_045647025.1 Eubacteriales bacterium | reverse complement strand
GCTTACCCACGCTTATTATCTGCTGATTTTCAACCTTTATTTTCTTTACCCACGCACATAGATAAATGGCGTAGGCAAAGGCTATACAGGAGGCCAAAAAGGCCATTCGTATGAAGAACGCAAGTTCGATTTCCATAAATGCCTCCGAAACTTTATTTGATATACTCAAATATATGCAGCGGAGAGAAATTTATATACTACGCAAAAGTATATAAAAAATTCAAATTTTCCGTATTGCCAAAACCTTTGTTTATATGTTATAATTTATAAGTGATACTTTTACTTCATTTTAAATAGTTTAAACGAGCGATGAATAAGACCAGAAGATTTTTCGCGGCGGTTGCCGCATTTATAATATGCCTTTCGGTGATTTCAGTCCCCTTCTCTGCAGAGCAGACCGAAGAGGGGCTCCAAATCGTTGCCGAAAAAGGAATAATAGTCAATATGGAAACGGGCACTGTCCTTTTTGATAAGGGTGCAAACGATATAGTTTTCTGCGGATTTCTCCCCCGACTTATGACCTGTATTCTCCTTGTAGAATCGGGAATTCCCCTTGATACGGTCATAACCGTACACGAAAAGACAAAATCCCTCACCCCCCAGATGTCCTCTGCGGGAATCGTTGGCGGAGACAAGATATCCTTGGGCGACCTTATGAACGCCGTCCTCGTCTGCAACTCTCAAGAAGCGGCAGTAGCAATAGCCCTCCACCTTTCGGGAGGAGATATATATTCTTTCTATCAAAAAATGAACGCAAAGGCCCAGTCTTTAGGGGCTACAAGCACTAATTTTGCAAACGTAACGGGATATTATTCAGGCTCTGCCCTCAACTATACCACCCCTCGCGATGCAGCTCTCATTGCCTGCCACGCCCTTTCTTTAGACTACATAATTGAACGTGCAAATCTCCGATATGCAGACCTTAAAGTGAACGGAAAAACAAAAAAGGTCTACACCAGAAACAGCCTTATAGACAGTGGCTCCACCTATTATTACAGAAGAGCCTCCGGCCTCGCCCTCTACGGAGATGCAAACGTGGGTTCGTCTATGGTAAGTATGACCGAGGACAAAGGCGTAAGGTTCGTTTGTGTAGCCATTTCATCAAGCGGTATCTCCCAAACCTACGCCGATATGAAGGAAATGCTGATATTTGCAATAAACGAGTATCAGTATTTTACCATTGTCCAAAAGAATGCACCTATCAGAGAAATTCCCGTACAGTTAGGCAAAAACAGAGACTACGTTGTGGTAGCTACGGATGCGGAAATTGCCATATCCCTACCTAAAAGTGCAGACATGGCGGAGGTGCAGAATATAGTAGATATACCTACGGAACTGACAGCACCTATTAAGAAGGGCGAAATTATAGGCAAGATGACCGTCATGTACGGAGGTAAGCTTGTAGGAGAGGTTAATCTTATAGCCCAGACCACAATAGAGCTTGACGTTGTGGCTCAGTATACCAAATATATAACAGATTTCTTCTCTAATAAATACTTTATTGCAACGGTAATAACCCTGTTGCTGATAATCGTCTTTTATATTGTTTTAGCCCAACTGGTAAACAGCAAAAAAAAGCGTCGCGCACAGTCAGAAAGCAGAGACAGAGTAAAATTCAGATAAAAAAATGATGCCAACCGGCATCATTTTTTTTTGCTTTATTTTGTTTTACTGAATCAAATCTTTAACGCTGTCCACGATGATATGGGGATGAATATCGAACTTGTCTATATCCTCCATGGTGCTTTCTCCCGAAAGAACGAGAACGGTGAGAATATCCGCGTTAAGTCCGCACTTAATGTCGGTATAAAGTCTGTCTCCAACAAGCACAGCTTTATCGGGGGTACTGTTCTTAAATGCTATGGCAGAAAGAGCCATTTCCTTACGGGGCTTGCCTATATACATAGGTGTGCGACCTGTTGCCTTTTCAAGCATATAGCACATGGTTGCACAGTCGGGAAGGTATCTTCCCCCGGGAGCGGGGCAAACAACGTCGGGGTTGGTGGCGTAATAAGGAACGCCCTCGCAGAGGTAGTTGCAAGCATCCTTTAGCTTCTGATAGGTAAGCTCGGTATCATAGCCGATAAGAAGCATGTCAACGGCAAGAGAGCCGTCCTCTATTACCTCAAATCCATTTTTACGAAGCTCGTTTTTGAGGGATTCTGTACCCACAACGTATATGCGAGCGTTGGGCTTTACACTCTTGAGGTACTGACAGGTGGCCTGACCGGAAGTGAACATATGCTCAGGGCCTGCGGGAAAGCCTATCTTTTCAAGCTTTTTTATATAATCGTCGGCAGACTTTGAGGAATTATTGGTCATATAAACAAAGTCACAGCCTCGTCTTTCAAGGCTTTTCATAAATTCCAAAGCGCCGTCGATGGGAGTTTCGTCAAAGTAAAGGGTGCCGTCCATATCAAGAAGATAGAGGGTTTTATCATTAAGTCTGTTGTCCATAATTGAACTCCTTAAGCATTAATCCTTAACAGTATACCCCTTTATTGTGACATTGTCAACAGATTTTTCACCTCCCGATGTAAAATACGGGGGGATTTTTTTGAACATTCGGCAAACTTGACCCACTTTAGTGTAAAAAATCGTTAAAAGACTTGATTTTACCCTAATTATATAGTATAATAAAATAGTATAAGTAGAACTGTACCCTTGGGTACTTCAAGAAAGGTCAATGATATAATGGACGAAAAGAAATTATTACTCGGCAATCAGGCCGTTGCCAGAGGTATATACGAGGGCGGATGCAAGATCGTATCCTCTTACCCCGGTACCCCCAGCACGGAAATAACGGAATTTGCCGCCGAATATAAAGAGGTATATGCAGAATGGGCTCCCAATGAAAAGGTTGCCCTTGAAACTGCTATCGGTGCATCCATCGGTGGCGCGAGAGCATTTGCAGGTATGAAGCACGTTGGTCTTAACGTTGCCGCTGACCCCCTGTTCACCGTAGCATATACGGGTGTAAACGGCGGTCTCGTTATAGCCGTTGCTGACGACCCCGGTATGCACTCCTCCCAGAACGAGCAGGACTCCCGTCACTACGCAGAGGCAGCAAAGCTTACCATGCTTGAGCCTTCCGACTCCGAAGAATGTCTTGAATTCACAAAGGCCGCCTTTGAGATTTCGGAAAAGTTTGACACCCCCGTACTTCTCCGTCTTACCACAAGAGTTGCTCACTCCCAGTCCCTTGTAAAGCTCTCCGAAAGAGTTGAGATTGAAAATAAGCCTTACGAAAAGAATCCCCAGAAATTCGTAATGGTTCCTGCATTTGCAAGAGCCCGCCACGTTGAGGTTGAAAAGCGTCAGG
>JAZRLW010000138.1:0-4745 GCA_045647025.1 Eubacteriales bacterium | reverse complement strand
TTCTTTTCCCTGGGCTATTTTTAAGGCTGTTGCACCTTTGAGCTCGGACGCGTGTTCAAATACGCCGTCAAGGCTGCCGTAGGTATTGAGGAGTGATACAGCAGTCTTTTCTCCAATACCCTTTACCCCGGGGATATTGTCGCTGCTATCTCCCATAAGGGCTTTCAGGTCTATGAGTCTATCTGGATAAAGGGTGTATTTTTCATATACCTTTTCTGGGGTGAACCTTACGTCCTCGTTTTTTACCGCCAGCTTTACGGTTACTTTCTCAGTTACAAGCTGAAGCGCATCTCTATCACCCGTAACGATGGTGCAGGTTCCATCTTTGTCGGATACCCTTTGGGAAAGTATACCTATTATGTCGTCGGCTTCGATGCCGCTTTTGGAGATGTGCTTTATGTTCAGGGCGTCAAGAAGCTCTTTTGCCAAAGGCATCTGTAATGCCAACTCTTCGGGCATAGGGCTTCTCGTGCCTTTGTATTCAGTGTATTTTAAGTGGCGAAAGGTCTTGTCCTTCAGGTCGAATGCTACCGCCATCATGTCGGGCTGCTCTTCTCCTATATGTTTCAGAAGTATATTAAGGAATCCGAAAATGGCATTTGTGGGTAAGCCCGAAGACGTGGAAAGGGCGCGGATACCGTAATATGCTCGGTTGAGTATGCTGTTTCCGTCAATAAGTAAGAGCTTCATGTTTTTCTCCTTGTAACGAGTGGTGGGGAGGATTACCTAAATTATATAACATTAGAGAGGATTTTGCAATAGTCCAATGGGAAAATAAGACTGTTTGTGGGCTGTGATACCACTTTTTTGTGGCAAAAACGCCAGATTTTAAAGGCAATGGGAAGGTTTTCGTCAAAATGCACAAAAATACACCGTATTTGTGGATAAAGTTTTTCCTGTGCAAAATTAGAAAATCCCTGCAAAGCCCTTGACAGTGAGAGGGAATTTTACTATAATTAGATTGTCAAGTGGAGCAAAGTGGTGCAAAAGGGTGCAAAGTGTGGGACCAAGTGGTTCCCGAAAAGCCCAAAAGTGCCAAAATTGATCCAAAAACGTAAAACAGAGCGATATATTTTCAGCAGGGGGAGTGCCTCCTGCGTTGAATCGACTTTAAAAATAAGGTTGTGCAGAATACAAGGAAGGAGGAGAATATATGGCCGGTACATACGAACACGTTATAGACGGTAAAGGTCGTCTTACCCTGCCCGCAAAGTTGCGTGAGCAGTTGGGTTCTACTGTACATATCACCAACAGTAGTGACGGCAAGTGCCTTTACGCATTCTCCGACTCCGAGTGGGAAAACTTCTGCAAAAACCTTCTCGATACAGACTTTGAAACGGCCAGCTTGCTTGAACGTTACTTTATGGCAAACGCATTTGACTGTGAAATAGACGGTCAGGGCCGTATTCTCATCCCCCAAAACCTTCGCACAAAAATGGGATTGGCAAAGAACGTTACGATTCTTGCCCTCTCTAAACGCCTTGAGTTCTGGGATACTGACAGATGGAACGAATTCAACAATAACATAGAACCCGCAGACATCACTTCAATGTTGAGGGGTGCCAATATAAGAGTATAACTTATATGTATGGCAATATTGTGACGGGAGCTGATGAAAATATGAAAAAAACTCCCGATAGCGGTTTCGGACATATTCCCGTAATGCTGAAGGAAACGGTTGATGCTCTTGCAGTAAACCCCGACGGTATATACGCCGACGGAACTGCCGGAGGCGGAAGCCATTCTTTTGAGCTTGGTAGCCGACTCTCGGAGCAGGGAACTCTCATAAGTGTGGACAGAGATATGGACGCAATCAGAGAGTGTACCGAAAAGCTTAAACCACTTACCTGCAAAAAAGAACTCATACATACAACCTTTGCTACTCTTCCTTCTATATTAGGGGAGAGAGGGATAAAGCTTAACGGCATAATGATGGATCTGGGCGTTTCCTCCCATCAGCTTGACGAAGCGTCAAGGGGCTTCTCCTACATGCAGGATGCTCCTCTCGATATGAGAATGGATGCAAGCTGCGGAATGAGCGCCGCCGACGTGGTAAACACCTATAGCGAATCTGAACTTGCCCGAATCTTTTTTGAGTACGGCGAGGAAAGATATTCCAGACGAATTGCTGCGGCCATCGTTG
This sequence comes from Eubacteriales bacterium, assembly GCA_045647025.1. GTDB lineage: Bacteria > Bacillota > Clostridia > Oscillospirales > UBA644 > JAZQLP01. The sequence continues at coordinate 2,602 of JAZRLW010000138.1, read as the reverse complement.
AGAAGAGAGCGCAAGCTCCCATCAAGACTACGTTGGAACTTGCTGATATTATTCGTTCTGCAATGCCCCGAAAAGCTCTTAATGAAAAACAGCATCCCGCGAAAAGAGTTTTCATGGCAATTCGTATAGAGGTTAACAACGAACTTGGTCAGATAAGAAATGTCCTTGAGGATATTCTTCCTCATATGGCACCCGGAGGCCGAATAGCCGTTATAACATTCCATTCACTTGAGGATAGGATAGTCAAGCTTGCCTTTGCAAGATTTGCAAATCCCTGCACCTGCCCAAAGGAGTTTCCCGTATGCGTATGCGGCAAGAAGCCCTATGGCAAGGTTATCGGAGATAAGGCTCCTTCAAAAGAGGAGATAGAAATTAATCCTCGCTCAAGAAGCGCAAGACTTCGCATATTCGAAGTTTGCTAACAATGTTTATATCTCATTAAAATACACACACTCTTGTAAAACACACACACAACACACAAAACACACACAACACACGAAATTTGCCCCGTGGGGCGCAGGAAAGAGAGGCGAGAGAATTGTCAGGTCAACAGCGTATCGTGCCCGTTGAACTTAATAGCCCTAAGGCTGAAGTTTCTTCTGCTCCGATAAAGCCATTGTCCTTCGGCGGCGGAAAGAAAAAACGCAGAATAAGCGGCATAAATGTTTTTCTGACAATTCTCATAATAGCCGCAGGTGTATTCACCATTCCTTGCTGTATAACACAGCATGAAAAAAACAACGAGGCGGACAAGCTGGTAAGCACCTTGGAAACCGAAAAGAACAGGGGTTCCAGACTCAGAATCGAATATGAGATCCGCACCGACTACAAACTTATAGAGGAATACGTTACCCAGGAGCTGATGATGAAGAAGCTCGAGCCCTATCAGATGGAATACGTTCTTAGGGATTCGGATAGCGTATCCGTAGTTTTGGACACCGAAGGGTATGACGAGAATTTCCTGACCAAAGTCTCAAGGACCTTCTCTGCTATCACGGAATACTTCAACTAAATGACACATATCTATTGCATAGGAGCAGAATTAACTCTGCTTCTATTCGCACATATAAAAGAAAATTTATCCTTATTGCCGCGTAGGAAAGGTTTGTCATAAATATGGAAAATAAAGACAAAAGGGGAATAAGCATACCCGCCGTAAGACTGTTTCAGATAGGTTTGGTAGCATTGTTGCTGGCAGTTATCGGCCAGCTTTTTAATCTGCAAATACTTCGTCACGACGAGCTTGAAGGGCAGGCTTTGCGTCAGCAGACAACGGATACTGTTATAGAACCTCAGCGCGGCTCAATTCTTGACCGTAACGGTAATGAGTTGGCCATTTCAGCCAGCGCGTATATGGTTACCATTGCACCCAATGCCTTTAAGGGTAATCTTACGGAGAGCGATTACAGAACATTTGCTTCTGTAGTAGGAGAAATACTTAATAAATCCGCGGACAGTGTGTATGAAATGACACAGAAGAAGCACCTGGCTTATCTTGTGGTTCAGCGCCGTGTTGAAGAGGATGTAATGCTAAAGATAGTGGAGTTTATGCGAAGCCAGGATTACTCCAAATACGGCAACGTCCTTCATATAGCCGACGATCAGAAGAGATATTATCCCCACAATAATCTTCTGTCTACAGTTCTCGGCTTTGTAGGCGACGATAATCAGGGGCTTGAAGGCCTTGAGCGTACATATGATTCTTACCTTAAGGGTACACCCGGTAAAATCATTTCCCTTCAAAGTGAAGACGGTACTACAATACCCTTTGAGTATGAAAACAGAATAGAGGCCACCGACGGTTGCGATATATATTTAACTGTTGATGTAGAATTGCAATATGTGATTGAAAAGTATATAGAAGAGGCAAGAATAGAGCATAACGTTCAGAATAGGGCTGCGGCTATAGTTATGGACGTAAAGACGGGCGAAATACTTGCCATGACGTCAAAACCCGACTATAACCCCAATAACAGATTTGAAATAATTGACGAGATAACTCTTAAGACTCTGGAGGAAGAGTTCGAATATGGGTCTGCAGAGTACTGGACAGAATACAATACTCTTGCTAAATCGTTTTGGAAAAATAAGCTTACAGAACAGTACGAGCCGGGCTCCACTTTTAAAATAATAACCGCGGCAGTTGCTCTTGAAGAGGGGCTGGTATCTCTTTCTGAGCGCTTTAACTGTTCCGGACACCTTGATATTTTGGGTACCAAGATCCACTGTAACAAAAGAGAAGGTCACGGTAGTGAGAATCTCATGGACGGTCTTGCAAACTCATGCAACCCCGTATTTATGACTCTTGGCTTGAGAATCGGTCCTCAGAAATTCTACGATTATCTTACTCTTTTCGGTTTGAGAGATAAAACCGATGCGGGTGTGTCGGGAGAACAAACGGGATATCACCATGCTCTTACTGCTCTTGAAAATAAAATAAACCTTGCCGAATCTGCATTCGGGCAGAGTTTTAAAATTACACCCTTACAGCTTATAAGCTCTGTTTGTTCTATTGCTAACGATGGCTATTATATGCAGCCTTACATAATAAAAGAAATTATTGACAGCAACGGAAATATAGTTTTGAGTAACAGCCCGCAGG
>JAZRLW010000137.1:0-6654 GCA_045647025.1 Eubacteriales bacterium | reverse complement strand
ATCATCTCCCCATTTGCCCAAGAGAACTTTCATCATACACAATCCGATAAGCATTCCGACTTGGTTAAAAAACGTTACGGTAATGGCTGTTGCGGCAGATTTCCACTGCACTTTCCTTATCCCCGAATAGCGCCGTCAAGCAGCGTACCCGATTTCGGATCTCTCCGATGGATTGTGTTTATTCTTTTGTGTAGAGGTATTATATCATAAAATGTCGGCCTTGTCAACAGAAAAGAAAGAAAGCAAGCCTTGCGACTTGTTTTCTTACGCTATATACGTTTGTTATAAATCAAAACACGAACTTTATTGCCAGTATGAGCAAAATTAAAGGGATAACTATTGCGGCTGCCTGTATCATTTTGATTATGAGCCACTTTTTTGTAATAGTTGTTTGGGTTTTTGGCTTTTCATCAGCGTCTTGTACATTTAGTTCTTCCCAGGGATTTTTTTCACGATTCGCCGCTATTTTGTCAATACGGTCATATCTCATGGAAAAATATAAAACTGTGTATACTCCCGCTCCAATCAGAGCTACTAAAATAGCTATAACCAAAATCTCAATGTAAAGGGAAGAATCAGTAAAAATTACGTAGCTTTGTAATGGAATCATGGTTTCCTCCTTGCTCATCGCTTGGGCGAAGCTTCCTTTTCTGTCTTATTATATCATATCTGAACAGATATTGCAAGTATAATTAAACTGATTTTACCTATTACTTTCCAAAGTTCCGCAATTTGCGGTAAGAGGTAATAAGTAAAAATCCCGACTGCTTACGCAATCGGGATTTTTGGCAGGGATAGCAGGACTCGAACCTACGGATGTCGGAGTCAAAGTCCGATGCCTTACCGACTTGGCTATATCCCCATATAACTATGTTACCACGAAATTATACCATAAATACAACGGCATGTCAATAGCATTAGAATATTGTTCAAAAACTTTTGGAGGACGAGAAATGCGGATAATATTGACATAACAATGGGCTTATGGTATAATGTTTTTGTAAGCATATTGATTTTGGAGGAAAAACAATGTTACCTAAAATAGATTGTGAAACCTTATTAGCAAAATTGTTGCCATTTGCAGAGGATCAACTCAAAAAGCACCGTGAGTTTTATCCTTTCGGTGCAGTTATGTTGGAGGACGGTTCAATATCCTTGACTGCTTTTCATGACGGAAATGAATTTCCTCAGTCTCAGGACGTTATCGATGCTTTGATTCAAGGTCATAAAGCAGAGGCTGCGCAAGGTAAGATCAAAGCCAGCGGAATTGTATGGAACGCAGGTGTTAATAAGCCGGACGGCAAGTCTTCTGATGCTATAGTTGTCAGTTTAGAACATAGAGATAATTATTCTGTAATTATTGTCGAACCCTATAAATTCGGTATATTCAAGAAAGTTTCTTTTGACGATGTTTTTGCCATTGGCGGCAGACATAATATATTTTAACGGTATACATAAAGAAGCACCTGCTTTTGCAGGTGCTTTTCTCTTTATAAGTTGTATACTGTTTATTCAATGGTTTCCGTTTCTTCGGCAACAGTTTCTGCTGCGGGGACTACGGTTACGGGCTTAAGGCTTTCATAAGCGTTGGTAAAGGTTGCGCTCATGTAGGGGATAAGCCAGATACCCAGGATACCGAGGGTGAAGGGCATGAGGAATATCCAGCCGATAAAGGACAGCTCAAGAACGAAAAGCTCCCACTTGTGGCCATCGGTCATAGCCATGGATTCCTTTATACATTCTCTTGCGCCCTTGTGGGGATTTTCTGCATAAATGCGGAGTGCCATGGAATAGGAGTAGGCCTTAATAATACCGGGGATAAAGAAAAGCAATGACCAAAGGAAGGTGTAGAGACCAATCAAGAAAGTTACCTTGAATGCTCCCCAGAAGTCGTCAAAGCCGCAGAAAGCATCCTTTACTTCGGGCTTTTGGCCATGTACTATCATTAAGTATACACGAACCAGACTGAGACTTAATGCAGGGGTAACTATAAACGCGGATACTAAGGATCCGATAACGGGGATAGCCGCTATTGCGCCTGCTACAAGTGCAACTATAAGGGTAATTAAGAATAAAATGCCGATTTTGCCTTTAATCTGGGCTTTTGCTTTGGATTTTAATTCTGCTCTGTTCATTTTTTAGTCTCCTTTAAAGGTTTAGGATTATTTCCTTGACTTTATTTTAGCATAACCCATGGCAAAAATCAAGACTATTTTTTAATTTATGACAAAAATTTATCTAAAAGGCATTTTCAAGCTCTCTTTTCAGCTTACCGAGTATCTTTTTCTCCAATCTTGAAACGTAGGACTGGGAGATGTTGAGGGCGTCGGCAACCTCCTTTTGGGTGTACTCACGTCGTCCGTTAAGGCCGTAGCGAAGGGAGGTTATCTGTCTTTCTCTGGGAGGCAGGGCGTTTACCGCCTTGTTAAGGGCGGCAATCTCCGAAACGCTCTCCACATACTCCATTATACTGTCCTCTCGGCTGCCCAGAACGTCGGACAGAAGTAGCTCGTTTCCGTCGCCGTCGGTGTTGAGAGGGTCTTCAAAGGATACGGTCTGATTTGAGTTTGCCTTTTTGCGAAGGTACATCAGTATTTCGTTTTCAATACATCGTGAAGCGTAGGTCGCAAGCTTTATATTCTTTGAGGGGGAGAAGGTGTTGACCGCCTTTATAAGCCCTATGGTGCCTATGGATACAAGGTCTTCTATGTATACTCCCGTGTTTTCAAATTTCTTTGCAATATAGACTACCAATCGGAGGTTGTGTTCTATAAGCTCGCCGCTGACCTCCTCTCTGTGGTCTTCAAGCATCTCCATAAGCTCCGCTTCTCGCTCTTGGGAGAGGGGCGGAGGGAGAGTTTCGGGGCCGTTGACGTAGTAAAGCCCATTATCGGATATGTCCGATATGAGGTTTGCTATGCAAGGTATACACCTTGACACGCCCCTTTTCAGGATAGTTGGTGTGAACATTTTCTTTCGCCTTTCTGTTGTTGTGTTGGTGTGATAAGGTTGGGGTTTATTATTCCGTCAAAGCCCTCTGACAGGAGGGCATCTTTAGGCAAAATTGCCATAAGCACCTTAATATTTTGACCTTCTACTTCAAGCCCGTCGGGGCGGAAGGCGACCATTATTCCCCCCGAGGTTGCCGTCCTGCAGGGGATAAGGGAGAGTCTGTGACGTAGCTCCTCCACCGAGGAGAGGGTTTCAAAAAGATCTGTCATGTTGTTTGCCTTGACAGAGTCTTTTGGTAGGAAGGTCAGTGCCGTCCTTCTTACAAATACTACCGGAGTTCCCGATAGAGGGTCTGTGGCCAGATTTCCGCTGTCTGCAAGTAGGGTGAGGGGTTGTTTTATACCTCCTACCCTTAAAATTGCGGTAACATTTTGCCCCGTAAGGACTTTTTTTGTTCGAGTTTTTAAAAGAAGACTCTGGGCGGAGAGAAGTATAAGAATGGCCGTAAGAAGATAGGGTACGGGGATGTTATAGTATATCTCTCCGTTGTTTATATATATGGAATCCTTTGCAAAGGGAGCGTATTGGAAGGTGGTGACCACCGCTGCGTATGCAAAGGAAACGAATGCGAATATGCAGGTGCATTTCCCCCAGCGAAGAAGTCCTTTTACTTTGCCCCTGCCATTTTTTATATGGCCCCCGAAGGCTGTAAGGGATATGAGGCAGGCCGAAACTGTCTTAAAAAAGGTGGAGGTGAAGAAGGACATTCCCGGAAGGCAGACCGTAAGGCCGTATGCGGTGGAGATAAGGACACCCAAGGAAAAGGAGAGGGCCTTTGGTTTTACTCCCAAAAAGCGGTAGCACATAAGGAGAAGGGCGGAGTTTATGACCCCGTTGGTGATAAACAGAATATCTATATATATGGTAAGAATATTCTCCGTTTTCCTCACCGCCTTTCGGTTTTGTCGGTTATGCCTATATATTTTATCATTCCCCATGCTCAAATAATGTAAAAAGGTGGGGGGAAGGCGAAAAAATACCGTCCTCATTATGCGATAATTATTGACATATAAAAAAAAGACCGAGAGAAATCTCTCGGTCGGTTAACTTATACATTATTATATTTTCTTTTCCATTCGGATACACATAGGGGAATATCCGCATTTTTGATAGAATTCCAGGGCATTTCCCTTAAAGTTCCATACGTTAAGCTCTATCTTTTCGCATCCCAAGGCCTTGGCTTTTTCTTCCACACCCTCCATAAGGGCGGTGCCGATGCCGCCTTTTCGGCAGTTTGGGGATACGCAGAGGTCGTCAAGGTAGACGTATTTTGAGGGGTGCTTTGCCTTGTCACCCTCAAAGTCGTTGTAAAAGGCTATGGCGTAGCCATCCACCGTTCCTTCTATATCTGCCACCAGAATAAATACGTCCTCGCGGCCTAACAGCTCAAGGTACTCTTCCATATTATATTTGGAGAAATTCTCCTTAAATATATCGGGGCGGCCGTTATGGTGAAACTCTGCTATATTAAAGAGCAGGTCTATTACCGCCTGCCCGTCCTTTGCCTCTGCGGGGCGAATGATGATGCTCATATACGTTCTCATTTCTATATTACTTACTATATTATTATAGCACCTTTTTAATTATAGGTCAATAGGGGAGATATAAAAAAAGAATGACGGCTTTTGCCGTCATTCTTTCTATTTAAATTTGGTATTTCAATTATTGAGCTTCAACGGTAAACCATTCGTTACCTGCTTCGATATCGATAGCAAGGTCAGACTGGGAGGAGAGCGCCCAAAGCTGGTTGGGAAGCTCGTTCCACTGAGCAACGCCGATTACAACGTCTGCGCCGGAAACTGCGGTGGAGAGTGCAAGGCCGCTTGCCTGGTCAACGAAGCCGTAAAGACCTTCGATCTGGTAAGCAGTCCAGGTCTGAGCTGCATCGGAAGCAACCTCGGTGAGTACGCCGTCAACTATTGCAAGGGCATTGCCGGTGCTGTAGTTGATCATCTTGTACTGGTTTTCACCAACGCTTACAAACTGCCATCTCTGAGCCTGACCGGGAAGGAGCTGCCATGTGGTAACGGAGCCTTCGGTGGGGATCCAGGTGTCGATAAGGAGATCGTATTCGTCCTTAGCTTCCATTTCTTTGGCATTCATAATGCCTTCGTAGGTGTTCCATACGGTTTCGGGAGCGTAATTGGAGAATCTATCGTACTTGCCTTCGATAACGGGATTTCTGAATGTAAAGGCATCTACTGCGGTGAGGTAGTAGCCGGTCTTTGCATTCTTCATCAGATATACATCGTCAGTACCGTCAACGGGCTCGTAGATCCAACAAGCTTCGGTCTTACCCTGCTTAAGGAGAGCTGCAAGACGTCCGCCCATATCAAAGGTGCCGTTGTATTCAACCGCGGTAAGGGAGTTACCAACGTTAACGATGGTTACTTCATTTTTTGCGTCATGGTTGAAGAGCTGCCATACTACGTTGCTTTCGTCAGCCAGAGCAAAGTCTACTGCGATAGCACCTGCGGGAGTTGTTCCGGTAAGGGGAGTGAGGTACTTGTTCTTACCTATGTTAAGGAGTCTGTAACCGCCTATGGACTTGTTATCCTCTCTCTTCCACATCTGGTTTTCAGTACCGGTACCTGCTACAAGGGATACGGTGACGGTGCCGTCAGGGTTAACCTTGGTGGAGAGGTATCTGGAAACGTCAGCGATGTTCTGGAGAGCGAATATACCGCCGTTGGTGATTTCGGTTGCGGTAACTTCGGGAAGAACGGTTTCTACGTACTCGTCAGCCTTGGCCTTTGCATCGTCGGATGCTGCCATGGGAACAACCTTGAAGGAGTAAGAGTAAGAAGAACCGGGATTTACGTGTTCAACGTTGGAATAGTAATGAGCGTCAGCAATGTTACCTGCGTTAACACCTCTTGCGTCAGCGATTACTCTGACTACAGTGTTGTTCATGCCAAGCTTATCTCTGGAGTATGCGGGAGTTTCCCAAGGATAGGTCTTGGAAACGTTGAGAGCGAAGGTGTCGGTATCGGAGGTGAGCATAAAGGCGTTGCCTTCAGCATCCTTGAATACTGCCCATCTTACGTCTTCTCTGGAGGAGGATTCGGTAGCGTAGAGGTAATCAACGATAAGATCCTCTATCGCATAGTCCTCGTAAATACCCATCTTAGTGTCGGCCAGCTTATCTCTGTAGCTTTCGCCGGGGCCTCTACCATACCAGCTTACGGTTTCAAAGTCGCCGCTGATGCTGATTACGCTGGAAACTTCATAGGGAAGGAGACCTTCGAAGATGGAGGGAGAGTATGCTACGCCAACAACAAGAGTGCCGTCGCCGTAGATATCGTAGGTTACGGTGTAGTCGGAGTTAAGAGCACCGGAGGAGAATACATCGTAGGAATAAGTTGCGATGAGGTAGCTCATAGTCAGACGGTAGTGGTCATCAGAGATCTTTTCGATCTTGATATCGTCTGCCATCTTCTTGCTTTCGGTGTTTCTGCTTATGGTGGTAAGAACGGAGCTGTTTTCGGTGGAGGATACGTTGGAAACGAGGTCTCCGCCGGAGGGCTGTCTTACAAAGTTACCGATGGGGGATGTGGAGTTGGGCGCAAAGATGTTTACGCCGTTTACCATATACTTGGTAATAAGACCGTTTTCTGCGTTAATAGAGAGCTGAACGGTACC
>JAZRLW010000136.1:0-4494 GCA_045647025.1 Eubacteriales bacterium | reverse complement strand
CCCTTCATAACCTTGGCCTTTACGACGTTTATAGCGAAGTACTTGCCGATATGGGCTTTTCCATGGATTCTGTAACGGCTTGTGAACCCGACCCTGCATTGGGTAACGGGGGATTGGGACGTCTTGCTGCTTGCTATATGGATGCTCTTACTTCTCTTAATTATCCTGCTACAGGCTTTTCTCTTTGTTACGAGTACGGCCTTTTTAAGCAAAAGATTTACGACGGAGAGCAGGTAGAACTTCCCGACGTATGGCTCCCCGGTGGCGAGGTATGGCTTACTCCCAGAAACGATAGGGTATTTACCGTAAGGTTTGGGGGGACTGTGAGGGAAAAGTGGAAAAACGGCAAGTTAGATATTATGTATGAAAACTGCGAAGAGGTGCAGGCAGTTCCTTACGACTTTATGATATCGGGCTATGATTGTAAGGGCGCCAATAATCTCCGTCTATGGAAGGCACGCAGTCTGAAAAATGTGAATATGAGCCTATTTTCCCAAGGTCAGTATATTAAGGCGATGGAGGACAGCACCAACGCCGAGATAATTTCCAAGGTTCTTTATCCTTCCGACAATCACAGCGAAGGTAAGATACTACGTCTTACTCAACAGTACTTTTTGGTATCAGCGTCTCTTCAGAATATCCTTGACGACCATCTCAGACGGTATGGAACGCTTGCCAGATTTACCTCAAAAAACGCCATTCATATTAACGATACCCATCCCGCACTTGTTATTCCCGAGCTTATGCGTATACTCATTGATATTTATTCCTTTACCTGGGAGGACGCCTGGGATACTGTTATTAACACTGTATCTTATACCAATCACACCGTTATGCCCGAGGCTCTCGAGTGTTGGGGAGTGGATATCTTCAGACTCAAGCTCCCAAGGCTTTATTCCATAATCAGTGAGATTAACACCAGGTTTTGTGCTGATTTATGGAAATGTTATCCCGGAGATTGGGATAGGATATCCCGTATGTCGATTATAGCCAACGGTCAGGTTCGTATGGCAAACCTCTCCGTGGTGGGCTCACATAGGGTTAACGGAGTGTCGGATCTTCACACAAAAATCCTTAAAGACACTGTGTTTCACGACTTTGATAAATATACGCCCTCAAAAATTATAAACGTTACCAACGGTATTGCCTACAGACGGTGGCTTTGTTATTCAAATAAGGGCCTTGCTGACCTTCTTGATACTACTTTGGGGCCTATCTACCGAAAAGATTCATCCCGTCTTGTTGATTTCAAAAATTACGTTTCCGACAAAGCCGTGCTGGAGTCATTAAGGGAAATAAAGAGGGAAAATAAGGAAAAATTTGCCCTTTTTGCAAGGGGAAGGTACGGGGTAGCCTTTGATCCCGACTCCTTTTTTGACGTGCAAATAAAGCGTATGCACGAGTATAAGCGTCAGCTTTTGAACGTGCTGAAAATATTTTCCGTTTATCTTCGGATAAAGGATTATCCTTCTGCCAACCACCCTCGTCAAACCTTTATTTTCGGGGGAAAGGCGGCTCAGGGATACTATATGGCAAAGCGGATAATCAAGCTTATTTGCGCCCTTTCTGATGAGATAGCAAAAGACCCTATAGCTTCAAAGTATATAAGCGTTGTGTATCTTGAAGATTATAACGTTTCCGTAGCTGAAAACCTTATTCCCGCCGCCGATCTTTCAGAGCAGATATCTCTGGCGGGTAAAGAGGCCAGCGGTACGGGAAATATGAAGCTGATGATAAACGGTGCTCTTACCTTGGGTACCCTCGATGGTGCAAACGTGGAGATCTTTCAGGCAGTAGGTGCCGAAAATATATATCTTTTCGGGCTTAAGACCGATGAGGTTGCCGACCTTTGGCAGAGGGGATATTCCTCCGGCGAGTATTATAATAAAAATGCAGGTCTTCGACGCGTAGTCGATTATATGTGTAATGATTTCCGTAACGGGGAGTTTTCCGACTTTATGGGATATCTTGTAAACGGCGGCGGCGTGCCCGATCCATTTATGTGCTTTGCCGATTATGAATCTTACCTTTCAGCATATGCTTCTGCATTAAAGGATTATGAGAATCCCGATAAATGGTTTAAGATGTCCGCTTTAAATATTGCATCTGCCGGTATCTTCTCCGCAGACAGAAGTATACACCAATATGCAAAACGTATCTGGCGTATGACGCCGGTAGAATAGAGCGAAACGCCCCCGACAGGGGGCGTTTCGTTTTATCTAAAGCAAAAAAATACGCTTTTTAACTGTAAAAATGTCCATCAAATCAAAGAGAGTTTAACTTCAAGCTCTTTTATCTTTTCCGGATCATATTTACTGTGTGAATATTCGGTTTCGAAATCGTTTTCAAATGCCTTTAGCACGTTTATTGCTTGAGTATATTTTATTTTAGCCTTTTCAACCTCACACTTTTTAAGATATATTTCTCCCAATATTTCAAGCATCCATATTAGATCCTCAAAACTCACGGAAGATTCTCTTGTGGCAGCTTCAAATTGTTCTTCGCCTTCTAATAGATAGGCTTTTACGTACAAATTGGAAAAATATATTTCGGGAATATGTTCAATAGCTTCTTTAGCCAACTCATATTCGCCTTTTGCTTTATATGCTTCTGCCATAATACGATATGCGTCGAGACGAACATCATCATATTTCGTGCTCTCCACAAGAGCCTTGCCAATGGTAATTACCTCATCGTTTTTGCCCAATCCCGAGATAACACCAATCAGACAGTTCAATAATATATCATTTCCGGGATATTGCTTTAAGCCGTCTCGGATGATCTGTTCCGATTTTGCTTTATCCTCGTCCCAATATTTGTTGTGTTCATCTACGATCGCTTCAACGTTTTTCTCAATCTCATAAAGGTTAAAATCGAAAAGTTCATCGGTTGAAACACCAAAAAACGAAGCAATAGCGGGAATCATTGTTACATCCGGCATTGTGTTTCCGTTTTCCCATTTTGAAACGGCCTGAAACGTTACACCTAGATAGTTGGCAAAAACCTCCTGGGATATATTTTTCTGTTTTCTTAGCGATTTTATCTTTTCTCCAAGTCTAATCATAGTTGTTCCTCCAAATTGTTTTGGATCAGCGCTTATCCTGATACTATTATAGCACACGTATGCGAAAAAGCAATAACTCTTTTGGGGAGAATTTTTCTACCAAAAGTTGAATGTGTAGAAGAAAAAATCCACCTTGATAGGTGGATTTTTTCTTCTATTACTGTTCTATTGTAACTTTTGCTATTTTAAGGGCAGCGAGACAGTTTCTGTTTGTCAGCTCTCCTCCGCAGCAGTAGGCCATAAGCATCTCGTTTTCTTTTGTGAAAAGTACGGCGGGATAGCAGTAGCCGTGGGAAGGATCGTTCTCTATAACCTGCAACTTATCATTGGGAATATTTCCGTCGGGTGACACTTCTGCAAGAACGTAAGGAGAACGTCCCCAATTGTAGTTGTCGAATTTTCTGCCGTTATAGAGAGGAATGGGGTTCCATATAGCGTAAATTTTTTCGTTAAAGGGATTTCTTACCATATGCATGGCAGACCAGGGGCCCGTGAACCTTGACCTCTGGGGAGCAGTCCAATGTTCGCCATTATCGAAGGACATTGACATATACTGATGACCTACGTCAGAACGCCAATAGCTTCTGAGGATGCCGGGAGCTATTTCTATTATGCCGCCTTCCTGAAGGCCTTTGGATGTGTCGGTAAAGGGGGGGCATATAATATCATTCGATGACTTCCAGGTTCTTCCGTCATCATCGGAATATACCACGTGCCCAAAGGTGAACTTACTGATACGGGGTCTGGGGTATCCTTCGCGAGCTTCCTTCTTCGCGCCGGGATGTATTGAATAGGGAACTATAAGTCTACCTGAAGCAAGTCTTACGATACGGCTGTTGTTAAGACCGAATCTTCCGTCGTATCCTTCTGCAAATATATCGTTCTCTTCATAAAAGGTCTGGCCTTCGTCGGAAGAACGGAGTATAACGTGCCTGGGAGTCCAGCCGTTTCCTGTTATACCAAACTCAAGTCCCAGATCTCCGTTTTGAAATCTGAGCAGAGAAACGCTCATAACGTTTGCGCAACCGTACTGGTCGGGATGGACAATGTCCACAGCATCAGACCAGGTTTCACCCTCGTCCTCCGAATACATAACAGCTATAGCGCAGGGGGAAGAGTCTTTTCCGCCCCCAGTGGTATATCTGGAATATGCAAAAAGTATACGGTTATCCTTAAGTCGGATAAAGTCACCCTCACTGTGGCGGCCGTGCTCCTCCGAGGGGAGGAGTATTTTTATGGTTCTTGTTGAGTTCATTATATTCTTACCTTTGCAATTGTAAGTTTTGCCATGCAACTGCCGTTATCCTTTTCGGAGCCGCTGTTGTATGCAAGAAGCATCTGGGCGTCGTTTGTGAAGAATACAGCAGGGTTGCTGTAACCGCATGTGGGATCGCCTTCAATAACGTTTATATCGCCAAAACGAAGGGTGT
>JAZRLW010000135.1:0-2333 GCA_045647025.1 Eubacteriales bacterium | reverse complement strand
GGTAACCACCCTGAGGGCTATAAAGCCCACTATAAGATAGAGGGCGCTGATGCCCGAATATACAAGCTCTCTGTAAGGAATGCCGTCAACGAAGTTGAGCCCTAAGAGGGTGCCAACAGTAAGAACGCAAACGGCTAAAATTATAAGTATCTTTTTCATATATTTCCGTCACTTTATTCTTTGAAGGGGAAAAACCCCCTTTTCGGTAAGGACAACATCGGTCTTAACGTCATACTTGCCCCTGGGAAGGCTTGAATCCATAAAACTTGAATAACAGAGGCCTACGGTCACGCCCAAAAACCCCGAGAGGAATCGGTCGTAAAACCCTCTGCCATAGCCAAGACGGTAACCGTATTTATCGTAGGCAAGTCCGGGAACAATACACACGTCGCCGTTTTGGGGGCGGTAGACTTCCCCTCCCGTGGGCTCGGGAATACCGAACATCCCCGCCTTGAGCTCTTCAAGGGAAGAAACGTAATAAAAGCTCATCTCATGCTCCCCTTCGCACTTGGGGTAAAGGAGCTTTTTGCCGTCAGCAAGGGCTTTTTTTGCAATCTCCCAGGTAGATATCTCGTCGGTCATCGAAGCGTAGAGAAGAATCTGGGAAGAGCATTTATATACCATAGTTGAAGTAAAGGCAGAGGCTATTTTGCTCTCAAGAAGAGCCTTTTCATCAGTGGAGAGATTCTCTCTTGCTTTACGGTATTTTTCTCTGTATTCGTTTTTAAGGGAGCGAAGGGATTGCCCTCTACTCTCGTCGTTCATATTGTTACCGTTCATAATAATACTCCATGTTGCCGTGTAAACGGCAGAACTCAATCGTGAAGAGCGCACTATATCTTATTGGTGCAGATTATCTTTCACGATATAGATAGCCTTTCCGACATTTTCGGAGGTCTGGGGAGAGGTGAGCAAAGCGGCCAGGGTAAGGCCGAAATCTACTGCGGAGCCTGCGGCCTTGGCAGTTATTATTCTGCCGTCAATAACCACGCCCTCGTCGGTGTGGGTAGCGCCATGCAGGTACTTCTCAAATCCGGGGAAGCAGGTGGCCTTTCTACCTTGCAGATAGCCCCTCTTTCCCAAAAGGGAGGGGGCAGCACAAATGGCGGCGATATAGAGGTCTTTTTGAGAGCAATATTCAAGAAGTTCGTCAAGCACATCAAAGGCATCGAGGTTTTCCACCCCAAGGCCTCCACCTGGAAGGACGAGCATCTCAATGTCTTCTTTATTAAGCTCCTCGAAGGTCATATCGCAAAGGTAGGTAAATCCGTGGGCGCCCTTTACGGCCTTGTTTTCGGTAACGGAAACGAACTTAACGTCCTTTCCGCAACGGCTAAGTATGTCGGCGGGAGCTATGGCTTCAAGCTCTTCAAAACCCTCGGCAAATAAAAATACTACCATCTTCGCATCTCCATATTTATTATATTATTATTTGAGGAATATCATTCCCCTGCGGCTAATTTTTCCTTTATTTTAGAGTAAATATAGTCGTTTATCTCCTCTGCGGGGAGCATATCGCCGTCCTTTATGCAAGGCACCTTGCACATTCCAAGGATGTCACAGGCGTAAATACCCGCATCGTAGCATCTCTGAAGATAACCGTTATCCTTTTCGTGGATATCCTTCTTTTCAGCGTTGCCGCCGTATCTCTCTTCCATCTTCTTTACGGATATCTGAGGGGGAACGTCAAGATAGAATATCATATCGGGCATGGGAATACCCAATTTACCAAATTCAAGGTCGTAAAGCCACTCTATAAATGGAGGTCTTTCCTCCAGAGGAAGCTTTGAGGACTGATGGATTATATTTGATACGGTGTATCTGTCAGAAAGAATGAGCTTGCCATCTTTATAAGCGCCCTCCCAGCTCTTTTTATAGGAGGCGTAGCGGTCTATGGCGTAAAAGGAAGATGCGGCAAAGGCGTTTATATCATCGGGATTAGAACCAAGCTCACCGTTAAGATACATTCTTACGGGGCCCGAAGAAAGGTCGTCGTATACGGGGAACTTAAGTGTTACAACTTCCCTGCCTTCTGCCTCAAATCTCTCTTTTAACATTTTAAGCTGGGTAGACTTGCCGCTGCCGTCAATACCCTCTATTATGAACAGGCTCATTATTCTTCACCGTTACGCATTTTTGCGTACTTTTCTCTCATTTCAAGCATCTTTCCGCAGGTCATCTTGCCTTCGGGACAGGGTTCACAGATGCAGGAGGGGCCGGCCTTGTTAAAGAGGTCGGGAGCGACTTCAAGACAAAGCTTAAGCATATCCTCAGCCAGTGCTCGTATCTCCCACTGGGCTCTGTTGCAGCAGCGGTGAGCAAAGAAGTTCATA
>JAZRLW010000134.1:0-4692 GCA_045647025.1 Eubacteriales bacterium | reverse complement strand
GGCTCTGCTTTCGTCCATGCCCGACCTTGACACAAACGAGAAGCTGGACGCTATCCCCGGTACACCTCCGAACATGATCTATCCTCCCGTTGGCGACGCATTTGCCGAAAGAAACAAGTACGCCATGGAGATCGACTTTGAAATGCAGCCTCCTATGTATGAGGTTTCTCCTACACACTATGCTGCAACCTGGCTGCTCCATCCCAGTGCTCCCAAGGTAGAAATTCCCAAGATCATCACCGAGCGTATCAAACGAATGAAAGAAAGAGGAGGCAACCATGGAGAATAATAACGAAGTATTGTTAAAAGTGGACCACCTTTGCCAGTATTTCCGTTTGGGACGTAAGGACCTTAAGGCTGTGGATGACGTCAGCTTTGAGGTAAAAAAAGGTGAGACCTTCGGCCTGGTAGGCGAATCCGGATGCGGTAAGACTACCACCGGTCGTTCCATCATTAAGCTGTATAACATTACCTCCGGTAACGTATACTTCAAGGGCCAGAGAATAGGCGCAGGTACCCGTTCTTATAAGGACGCTATCACTAATGCCCGTTCTGAAGCCTCCAAAAAAATCAAGGCTCTTCGCGCTGAAAAGCCCGATGGCGATCAGCGAAAGGCAGAGATCAAGGCTGAGATCGAAAAGATCAACAAAGAGCTTGATGAGGTAGTCAGCAAGAATAAGGCATTGCTTCGCGATGCAAAGTCTGACAACAAGGAAGTTGATAAGCAGTATGCCGCAGGTCTTATAAAAGATCTTGAAGCAGAATATGCTAAAAAGTTTGAAGCGGCAGAAGGCGATGCTGAAAAGCTCAAGGCTTTGAAAAAGGAATTCAATAACAGATGCCGCGTTGCTAAAAAGAGCAGACTTATCACTCAGATTCAGATGATATTCCAGGACCCCATTGCATCTCTTGACCCCCGTATGACGGTTAGAGATATTATTGCAGAGGGCTTGGTTATTAACGGTATTACCGATAAGGACTATATAAACGAAAAGGTTTATGAGATCCTTGAAACCGTTGGCCTTGTCCGTGAACACGCAGACCGCTATCCTCACGAGTTCTCAGGCGGCCAGCGCCAGCGTATAGGTATAGCAAGAGCCGTTGTTATGCAGCCCGAAATGATTATCGCCGACGAGCCCATTTCTGCTCTCGACGTTTCCATTCAGGCCCAGGTAATCAATCTACTCAACGACCTCAGAGACCGTATGGGGCTTACCATTATGTTTATCGCTCACGACTTGTCGGTAGTTAAATACTTCTCTGACAGAATCGGTGTTATGTATTTCGGTAAGATGGTTGAACTTGCAGATTCTGACGAGCTGTTCAAGAATCCCTTGCACCCCTATACCAAATCTCTTCTTTCTGCAATTCCTTTGCCCGACCCCGTATACGAAAAGCAGCGCACCAGAATTTCCTACAATCCTCTCGCTGCTCACGATTATTCTGTAGATCAGCCTTCCTTCCGTGAGATCACTCCCGGACACTTCGTATACTGTAACGACGCAGAAGAAAAGCAGTATAAGGAATCTGTAAAATAACAAAACGGACGGTTAAACTCCAGTGAAACAGGAAAACAAATCTCTATTAATTAAATACGGCGTTTGTTTTGGTATCGCTATTCTGCTTACTGTAGGCGTCTTTTGGATAAAAGGCTTCTTTACAGATAGTGGTTCTGTAAATATTCAAATCTTATCCGACGGCTTTACCGTGTCAGGACTTATGTTCTTGTTTTTTGCAGGAATGATGTTCATTAGCGGAGAGGGCGGACTGATAGGTATCAGATTCGTTTTAAGAAACGTATTTCTGGCTTTCATTCCCGGCGGAAGAGCGAAGCACGAGGTGTATCGTGATTATCGCGAAAGAATACTTGGTGAACGCAAAAAGTCAAGCGACTCCTGTATTTTGGTAACTGGATTGATTTTCTTTGGCATTGGTCTTATCTTTACGGCTATATGGTACGTAAAGTATTATAACCTGCCCGTTTAATTGATGACCTGATATAAAGCAAAACCCCACGGCTTTTAGCCGTGGGGTTCATATTTTTATTTCTCTTCTTCGCTTGTTTCGCAGGAACAAGCATTTTTATTTTGGCAGGAATTTGCGTAAGGACAACCAATACATTTCTTTCCGCTTTTTTTAGCCTTAATGATATATCCCGTTGCCCCGCCAATAATAAGAGCTATTATAGCTATTACAATCAAGTCTGTAGGCTGCATATTTACCCCCTTAGACCTGTGCAGGGACTTTTTCGGAAGCCTTTTTTAAGGCTGATTCTTTTTTTAGCTCTTTATCCTTTTTTGCAATAAGTATGGCAAATACCGTTGTTATAGTAGCTACTACAACCCAACCGAGAATAGGCATCCATGCAGGGCCAAGGTCTCCGCCTGTAATAAGATTACCAAAGAAAAATACTAAAAAGCCAACAGTGTACCCTACGGATAACTGTAACCCAATACCTGCAAATAACCATTTCTTACTTTTAATTTCAGAATTCATGGCTCCGATAGCCGCAAAGCAGGGAGGGGTGAAAAGATTGAACATAAGGAATGCAAGGGCACCAACGGATGAAATACCAAATGTGTCGGCTATAAGAGTTTCCTGACCTGCAATCATCTCAAGCTCGTCGAGATTAAAGAGATTTGCTATTCCGAAACAAACTGCCAGGGTTCCCACTACGTTTTCTTTTGCAATAAAACCGTTAATGGTTGCGGCGGCAAACTGCCAAGCCACTACGCCGATGATGGGGGCGAAAAGATAAGAGAAGGGGAATGCTACGGTTGCAAGAATGGACAGACTTGCATCTTCCGCTATTTGAAAATTCCAATTAAAGGTCTGCATTATCTGTACTACAAAGTTACAAACAAGAATTACAGTACCGGCTTTTACTATGTATGACCAGCCTCTCTGGCACATTGAAAGGAATGCCTTCCAAAGATTGGGGAACTTGTATTCGGGTAACTCTATAATAAAGAAGGATTTTTTTGCCTTGTTGCCAGTCAGCTTATTTATAAGCAGGGCGCAAAGGAAGATTATAACAATGGCGACAAAATACATTGAGGCGCCAACCCAAGCAGAGTTTGCAAAAAATGCTCCTGCAAAAAGGGTTATAACGGGAAGCTTTGCTCCGCAGGGCATAAAGGGGGCTAACATTGCGGTAGCTCTTTTTTCACGTTCATCGCGAATAGTGCGGCAAGCCATAACGCCGGGAACTGCACATCCTGTACCAACTATAAAGGGGATAACCGACTTGCCCGAAAGGCCGACTCTCTTGAATATGGGGTCAAGAACCACCGTTGCGCGCGCCATATAGCCGCAATCTTCAAGCAGAGCAATAAGGAAGTACATTACCATTACCAGGGGCAAGAAACCAACTATGGCAATGAATCCTCCGATAATACCGTCTACCAACATAGAAGCCCAGATGGAGTCACTGTTAATAGCCTCTGCAATTTTTGTCTGAAGTCCTTCAAGAATTCCCACAAGCCAGTCTGCGATCCAAACGGAAGGGCCACTCTGGGAGATCCAGAATACAGCGAACATTACAATGGCGAAAATGGGAAGTCCAACCCACTTATTTGTGAGGACGCCATCTATTTTATCTTGGAAATTCTTCTGATTTGTCAGTACTTTTCTCGTTTCAACATTCAAAACGATGGAATCGACAAACTCAAATCTCTTTTTGTCTGCCTCTAACACCGATTGCCTATCGGTAAGGTCTATATCACCTTGAACGTAAGGTGCTTCCTGTGTGCTACCCACACGTTCCATGGCGGCCTTCATTACTTCTCTCAAGCCTCTTGCAGAGGTTGATACCGTATCAAGCACAGGACAACGGAGTGCTTTTGAGAGCTTCTCTGTGTCAATTTTAGTATCTTTTTTCTTGTTAATGTCAGCTTTGTTAAGTGCGACAACCACAGGGATACCCAATTCAAGAAGCTGTGTGGTAAAAAATAAGCTTCTGCTGAGATTTGTGGCGTCTACGATATTAATAATTACGTCGGGATTTTCGTTTTTAACATATGTACTGGCAATACTTTCTTCAGACGTAAAAGGGGACATGGAGTATGCGCCGGGAAGGTCTACCGCAATAAGCTCATCTCGTCCCTGTATATACATTTTTTTTACGGGATGCTCTTTCTTTTCAACGGTAACGCCTGCCCAGTTTCCCACCTTTTCGTTACTGCCGGTGAGAGCGTTAAACATGGTGGTTTTACCGCTGTTTGGATTGCCTGTTAAAGCAATTCTCATTTTTTTCCTCCTGGAAATCTATTTTAAATAGATTATTGATGTAATATGTGGTTAGACATAGCTAACTGTATGGCAAAAAAGTAATCGGCGGCCTGCTTTGCGTTAAATGATAATAGCCTCCGCCAACTGTGTGTCAATGCTATATCTGCCGTCCTTTATGGAAACGATACAGCCGCCCTTTAACTGAGAAATTACCGTAATGGGCTCTCCGCTGTAACAACCCAAGGAGAAGAGAAAAGCGTCAAGTTCTTCATCGTTGGTTTCAATCCTCTGAATGATATATTCTTTTCCTTCTTCTGCGTTTCTTAAATTCATTAGGTATCTCCTACTATATATGAAAATGACTTCTCCACTCAATCGGTTAGCCTTTGCTAACCGCATAATATTATACCACTACTTCCTATATTTGTCAATAGGGTTTTTTGACTTTTTTGCAAAAAGGTA
>JAZRLW010000133.1:0-13752 GCA_045647025.1 Eubacteriales bacterium | reverse complement strand
ACCCATTTTACAAAGTTCTTCACTATCGGAAACGATACAGAGGTCTGCATCTGCCCCCTTAAGCTTGTCTATCATAGCAATACTATCATTAAGAGCAGGGCCATCGGGCATATAAAGGAATACGGCAGTGCCATCTTCTATCATAGCAAAGGGGCCGTGATGGAAGTCGGAAATGGGGTAAGCCTTTGCCTTAACGTAGTTTGTTTCCTGAGTTTTAAGGCAAGCTTCCATAGCAAGAGGATAGTTAACACCTCTGGAAAGCATAAAGCATTCGGTCATAAAGCGATATCTCTTTACAAGCTCTGCAACCTCGCCATCCCTGTCAATAACAGACTGCATAAGAGCGGGAACACCTGCAAGTTCCTTAAGAAATGCATCGTTACCTGCCCACATAGCGGCTACGTAAGCCATAAGATAGAGCTGAGCACCGAAAGTTTTGGTAGCAGCAACAGACTCTTCAAGACCAACGTTGCAGTAGAGGTGGAAGTCAGCGGCCTCAGCCAAGGGAGAGCCGAGGGTATTGGTAATGGTCAGGGTAATTGCTCCGCATTCCTTTGCGTTCTTCATTATTTCAAGAACGTCAGCGGCGGCACCCGACTGGGAAATACCGATTACAAGGGTGTTTTCAAGCTTAAGCTTGCCACCGTAAAGGGTAACTGCGGAGGGGGCGGCAAGAGCTACGGGAACGCCTATCATGGATTCAATAAGGTATTTGCCGTAAGTACCTGCGTGGTCGGAAGTTCCTCTTGCAGCAAGGTAAACACAATTTATCTTACTGTTTCTCAGCTTTTCACCCAATGCCTCAAGGACGGGCATATTATACTTGATACTTCCTGCCAGAGCCACAGGCTGTTGGCAGATTTCCTTTTTCATCTTGGTCATTTTATATGGCTCCTTTGATTATGATATGCAAATATTACTTCTTTATAATAGCAACGACTATTATGATTATAATTACCAGCACCAGAAGGCCCGTAGCAATAAGAACACCCATTATGATGTTGTTCCAGAGGTCTTCCTCAAAATCATCCTCAGGCTTCTGTTCATTCTTCTCAGTTACAGGTTCAATACCGTCTTTTACAAGAGAGGACAGTTTTTCTTCGGTGATAGCGGAAGCTGATATATATATTTCATCCACGGCACCATTAAAGAGAGGATCACCCTTCACGCCGCTTTTTCCGATATAGTTGTAATTGGGGTTAATAACCGAAACGTCAACCTTTGTGGAGGTGGATGCGACCATAGTGTCATCAAGATAAAGCATAGCCTTGCCGTTTGCGATTATTACTGTAGCTCTCACCCATTTATTGGTAACGTTTACGTTGGAGTTAAGAACGGTGGTGTTCGTACCGTCGGAAATAGCCAGCTCAAGGCCTGACATTCCGTCACCCATTGACAGAGTGATGTAGGAAGTGGGTGCATCTACCGACTGAATCTTACGGGAGAAGTCAAAAAGCTTTTGAGAACGCTGACTAGAGGAAAGACCTGTCCAGTTATATGCTATACTCACAGTAAGAGCATCTGCTCCGTCAAGAATACCTATGGGGTATCTAACATAAGAGTTTATACCGTTAAGGGCAAGACCATAGGTCTTAACACCCTGCTTTAAGCTGGCGTTTCTTATAATTGCGGATACGGCGTTATTATAATCTCTACCTATAAATGCGGAATCATCAAAGCTGGTACCGATATATCCGTCAATTACTGCGGTATCTATATAAGCATCCTCAAGTTCGTCAGTTTCATCGGGACGCAGGTCTATATCTTCCCCCTCGTTGGGGTCAACGGGAGTCTGGGAAGAGGACTCGGGATCGGGATCGGGTAAAGCCTCAGTAGAATATCGGGCAGCACCATAATAACGAAGCTTTCTTATCTCCGAATCAGAGAGAACCTTTGCAGACATATACACTTCGTCAAGAAGGAATCTACCGTGTTCGCTCTCGGAAACGTCGCTTATGATATAAAGATTGCAAAGCTTAAGGTCAGAAAGCTTAAGATTCGTGCTTACAGAATCGGTGAGTTTGCCGTTGGTGTATATTCTTATAACGCCCGCACGGTCAAAGCTCAATGCGTAATGAACCCATTTACCTTTTACGTTAGTAGCCTTACCAAGGCTAACGGTTATGGGAACATTTCTATCGGCACCGTAGGTGAGCTTTGCAACAGTATTACCGTTATCGTCCACAGTATAAGGAGTAAAGGAAATTATTCCCTTTCCTTCAAAATCAAAAATTTTTGAGGTAATCTCCGATGCAGAGGTCTTTTCAAGAGCAGTCCATACAGGAGTACCCATATATGGCAGCATGGTAGTGGCATCGTAAATTACATCCTGCTCATTAAGTTCCATTACGTAGAACCTACCAGCCGCGTTGAAATACGTACCGTCCAGAAGATTAATAAGTCTGCCGTTTTTATCGTAAGCGTATGCGGTGGTTTGCTCAATAACGGCACCAAACTCATCGTAACTGAAACAGTCGGCCTTTTCTATTTTATTACCGTAAAGGTCGTAAATCTCGTCAACCACAGTTCCCTTAAGGGCGGGAATCTGCTTATTGTAGTAGGTGTAATAGGTAACTTCTTCACCTGTAACCTCATCAACAACAATACTGCTTTGCATCACTTCGGACGTCTGGGATTCATTTTCCCAATATACCCAAGCACCCACAGTAAAGCTGTTTGCCGAGTAGATGAGCCCTTCGTTAAAGGCAAGAACATAAGAAGGATAGCTGTCCCAACGGCGGGATACACCTCTGCCGAAGGTTCCTTTATAGTTTTCTGTATTCACCGAAGATATATCAAGAGCGGAAAGCTTTGCCCCATAGTTGCCGTTAAGGTCGCGGGTAAGGTCAAAGCTATTTTCAAAAATATGAGAAGACCAAGAAAAATCGGTAACAGGAGTTACTATTCTATCGGGATTTTCATAATATCCCGGAACGGTTGGGTCAATGGGAAGCCAGGGATTTATGGGATCAATAACCCCTGGAATATCAGGCTTATCTGCGACCCAAGTAGAATCGATATGTCTCATAAAAGTGGCCATATCGTAGGCGGTGAGCAGAAGTACGTCGTCATCGCTAAGACAACGGTTGGTAATGTAAACGTCGTCAATGCTACACTCGGAAAAATATGCAACGGTGGGAGCAAAAGCAGTGATATCCTCATAACAACGGGAAGAGCTCATGGGGATCCCGTTGATGTAAAGGTTGAGATAGTAGTTTTCGCCCGATGCCCCCAAAGAGAAAGTTATTAAATGCCAGGCATTAGCATCAGAACCCGCAGGCATACTTGCAGACACAGTACATGTTCTGTTACCGGAAAAATAACTCAAACTTATACGGTTGGTATATTTAGAATAGGACATATCCATATATGCCCCGCTACCGTAAGTTCCTATATAAAGAATACTGGTTCCGAGATAAGAACTGACATTATCAAGCTTGACACGAAAACTTATAGTAAGCTCTGTATTGCCGGAAAACATATCTCTCGGCAAATACAGATTGGACTTATTGCCGTATCCGTTATATCCGGCAACGATATTTATGTCGGAAGTATCGGACAGATCGTAATTACCCGAAATATCACTCAGAGGATCCGAGGAATCAAAGGTATATCCCGTCTGAAAAAGAGGCTTTGCGGCAGAAGTCCGCATAGGCAAAGCCGCCGCAACAATATTAAGGGCGATTACAAAAGCCGCGGCTAAAGATGCCGCGCGACGTATATTGTTTTTAATACGGATATTATGTATCAAGTGCGTACCTCCGTAAAAATTGCAAAATGTATAGGGTAATTATACAGCTAAAAAGTGTCAAAGTCAAGTCAATTTACAGTTATTGACGTACTAAAAAAGGATTTTGGAGTTTTGTCAATGAAATTCCAATGATTTACTGGGCAAATTCACCCTTATATGCAACAAGAGAAGCGGTCTTTACCACATCAAGGGCCTGCAGTCTTTCAAGTGCCTCAAGGCTCTTTCTTGTTTGCTTTACTTCAAGAATTATCTCGGTATATTCCTTAGTAACAACTCTTGACTTATCCTTACGCTTGGGGAATGCCGCAAGATATGGTTTTATTCTGTCATATCCCCCGGGGGCAAATCTCACTATCAGGAGAGCGGCATCTCCACCCTGCTTGTTGCCACAATAGAAGAGTATCAGATATAGAGCCGCAAGCATAAATGTTGCTATAACGGATATGTAATAGAATCCGGCACCCGTCATTATGCCCACGGCTACGGTCCAGAACATAAATATGGTGTCTGTGGGATCCTTAACTGCAGTTCTGAAACGAACTATAGACAATGCACCAACCATACCCAAAGAAAGAGCGAGGTTAGAGTTGACTGTGGCAATGATAACCGCGGTTATCATTGTGGAAAGAACCAAACCAAAGCCGTAACTTTTATTAAAAAACACACCCGTATAGGTAAGCTTGTATACTGCAAGAATAACAAGTCCCAGACCAAAGGCAAGAAGCAGAGAAATTATTATACCAGTAGCGGAAAACTCCCCTGTAAACTCGTCGAGAAATTTATTCTTTATCATATCGGTAAAGCTGGACATTAAAACGGTATTCATCATACTTTTCTCCTTTATAATGAGGGGTGAGAAATAAGTCGTCTACAGGAGGCGAACTTGGAAAAAGCCTCCTTTTGCAGAGGAAGATCGCAAAGAGCGTCGGCCACAAATTCCGGCAGATACCTGCCGTATTTTATCTCAAGAACGGCAAGGCCTGTATGAGACGGTATTGACGGCGGATCGGAATTAAAAAATCCGCCATCGGGGCTAAATGCAAGGATGTTTTCATCCACAGTAACTCTCACGTCGGTACCTGGAACAACGTAGGCCGTACGGATATAGTCAACTCCCACCACGGGGATATACCTCTCGGACACAAGCTCTCCGTAAAGCTCGTTAAGAAATCCGTTTTCATAACGGAGCAAGAGCTCGTAATCACCCTTAAGCATAGCCTCGGTAATAGCAGGGTCAATAACCGCTGAGCGTTTGCGAACCATATTGCCACGTTTCAGTTTCTTTTCAAGAATGATATATGAGGGGTCAAGGTCATAGTATCTTATACGTATCTTTTGACGTTTCTCCACCCCCGCATCCTTCTCATAAAAAGCCGAGGAGGCCATATCGTCAAAATACATACTTCTGACCCTATACTGTCCATCCTTATAATGACTATCGGGACAGGTCAGGGGCGCTAAACGACTTTTTACTGTTTCGGCAAGGGGCAAAGGCAACGAATATTTAAACTCATGCCTTGCTCGTTCAAAGAAATCACTCATAATTCTACCCCCTCCCACTCGGGATAAAGCTCTGCGTATTCCTCGGGGTAGAAATACATCAATATCTGTTCGTCGGTAAGGTTAAACAGACTCTTTGCTTCAGCAATGAGAAGTTGCCGTCTGTTGTAAACGCCGTCGTCAATAAAATCTTTTATATCCGAAACGTACCACCTGTAGGTGGACATTTTAAAGCTCCACCTGTCGGCATTTCGCACCTGCTCGGGAGCTACCAGCTCCACCATAGCATCAATATGGGATAAAACGTTTTCATCCGTAAATACGGTGTTGAGCCAATACCCATATCTGGTAAGGAAACGGTTCAAAAAGTTCTCGTTTTTAAGGAGGGCTCGGATAAGCTCGTTATTGATCTTATTCATATATCCCGTACCCTCTTCCTTTATGAGGTTATAGAGGGTATAGTCGTGTCCAGTGTACATATAGTCGAGGGCGTAGTCCAAATCAAACAGTATCCAACGCCATTTGCCGTCGCCCTCGGTGGTCTTGTAGAACTTGACGTTTGTAACGTCGCGGTTGCCAAGATAAGCCTGGGCTATATAGTAATCAATAAAGCTGTCTATATCTATTTTCGAGCAGACGTAGTTGTAATTTTTGGCTACCGTCATATCTAGCTTTTTTGCATAATAATAGAAACCAACGTACTCGTCGTTATCTCCATAGACAACCTGCGAGTTTCCTCTGAGAATAGTAACACTTTCAGGAGAAACATTCAGATGCTGGGATATATAATCCTCGTCTATCTTTTCGCGAATAAAATATATTCCCCAGTATTCGCCGTTAAGATAAAGAACACAAGGGCGGTAGGCCTGGGTTAGAAGGTCCATCCCGCTTTCACCCACGAGATTTGTAAGCAACTCGTCCCTAAAGGTTGCGCGATTATAATCCTGGGCGCCCGAACGAAGAACGAGAGAATCATATCTGGTAATACCAGGTCTGTCAGCAAACACCTCACAGCGAAGGTTCTCCGCACCGTACTTTTCCTTAAATTTAAGCTGGAAAGATTTTTTATCCCTTGAACGGCTGGACTGACCAAATATTTTCACGCCGCAATCAAGAGCAAATGTAGTGCCGCCGTCCTCAAAAAGACTTATGTTGG
The DNA here is from genome assembly GCA_045647025.1 of Eubacteriales bacterium. GTDB lineage: Bacteria > Bacillota > Clostridia > Oscillospirales > UBA644 > JAZQLP01. The sequence goes on along the minus strand of JAZRLW010000133.1, from coordinate 7,345 downwards.
CAGCCCTTTCCCAATTCTCATAGAAGTTGGCCCCGTCGTAGGGATGCTCTTCGGCAGCGTTTGGGCCCATGGCGTAAATGCCCTTTTCGTCACTCCAGAGGTTGTCCGGATCGGTAACAAGGCTCATTACGGGAAAGGTATGTCCTTCGTTTATAATATAGCTCAATGTAACTACAGAGGAAGGAACCTTTCCTTCCTCGTAAGATACTGCACGTATAACGGTTGTTTTATCAAGAGTTACTGCCTCGGTAAATACTGGAGATGATTCATCGGGGTCAGATCCGTCTGTGGTATATCTGACAGTACCATTTCCTGAAAGGCTGACAGAAAGGGTATCTATTCCCTCGTACACACCCTGAACGGTATCGGTAAAAGGCATAGCAGAGATAAATCTCTTACCTGTCCCGTTTTTACCCGAAGGTGTGGGGGTATCTATGTAAAAAAATCCCTTTTCGCCCTTTACTCTACCCAAGCTGTAGCCGTAAGGCATAGCCTCAAATACAGCAACGTCGCAAATGCCGTTCTTGTCAGAAAGAATAAGGGGCTCTTTACCGTTATCAAGAGAGAAAGAAGTATGCGCAACCGCTGAGGTAGAAGCACCAGCCTCACCCGAAAGATATACTATCTTGTACTCGCCCGCGCTAAGAATATATGCTGGCAGTTGGCATTTATAAATATCCTTTTCGTTATCAGATAACCAATAATTAGAGAGGTCTATAGGAGAAGAGGATGAGTTATACAGTTCAACCCAATCGTAATATCTTCCGCCGTCGGTGGGTATCAGACTGTCGTTAAGGAGCATTATTTCGTTAATAATAAGTCCCGAAGGCTCATTTGTACTTTTAAGATACGCCTCGTATCCGATATCGGTATTGGGGAATCCGGGAGTCTGATACAAGGATGAGCGATACTCTGCGTTTTCTCTTACAAGCACAGATCCGTCCTCAGGCTGCCCGTAAATGGCCTTTGTAACGGGAACAAGTCTTGGATCACTTAAGATTATGGCACCGGAAGAATTTGAAAGCTTAAAATCTCCGTGAAGTTCCTTGCCGTAATATCCGTCCTTACCCGAGAGATACACGACGAAATGCTCGCCTTTACCGAGAGTAAGAGAAGGAAACTGCCATTTGCGGGGATCCTCTTCATCATCCGAAAGATAATATCCGTCAAGAGCAACAGGCTTATCAGAGATATTGACTATTTCTACCCAATCGTAAAGTTTTCCGTCCTCGGAATGGGGTCCGAAAAGGTTACGGGTACAGATTTCGTTTATCACAACGATGTCTCTCAAAGAAGCAAAGCTATTGAGATACGCTACTCTGCCATTTTCCGAGTTTTCAAATCCGGGAGTTATATCCTCGCTTACATCCCACACACCGTCAGTTGTGCGATAAAACACAGTATCTGGCTCAAGTTTGGGAACGGTTATCATATCCACAAGGGAACCGTTTTTATCCCGAAGATAAAGCTTCTCTCCCCCAGCCTTATCTATTTTATAAGGCAAGGTCAGGCCTTCGGCTTCAACGCCAGAAAACCAAAGGATAAGGTATCCTTCGGCAGAAATTACCGTATGGGAGGGAAAGGTCCACCCAGCATCGTTAACACCCATGGACAAAGTGTATCCGCTCAGGTCAACGTCCCTGCCGTAAGAATTGTGGATCTCTACCCAATCGTAGAAATTACCTTTTTCATCCGCGTAGGAAATATCGTTTGAGGACATAACCTCACTAAAAAGCAACTCTCCTCGCATAAAATGAGATGGGGAGCTACCCTCGTTAAATGTATCTTGTAAAAAAAGAAAAAGGGCGACAACGGCTACAGACAGCAGGATAAGAATAATTCCCGCAGGTCTTACGGACGAGGTTTTTTTACGTCCACTCATGCCATGTCACTCCCCTCTTAAGGATTTACGGATAATATATAATATAATTATTTTAATCATTATATCATACTCACAAACAAATTACAATAGGCAACGACACTTTTTTACATAAAATATAGATTTTTTCGCGTAAAAAAAGGACGGAAAACCGTCCTCTTCACTATTATTGATTTTACAGGCAAGAATACACGATATTGCGGAGTCTGGGATGAACGTAAGGCTCCTTATTATTGTGCATATGCTGGGCGTAGAAAATAACTATTCCCGACTCGGGGTCGATGTGAGCGTAGGAGCCTGCAGCACCTGCCCAACCAAAGGTACCGTCCGCACAGGTATACCCACCTTCGGCTCTGTTTATGGCAGTTCTTACGCCAAGGCCGTACCCGAAGCCCGCATTCTGAGTCCACTCAAGAAAATCCTTTCTCGCAGTTTCATCAAGCCTGTTGGTACGCATAAGATTAAGGGTATTTTTGCTCAGTATTTTAACGCCGTCATAGCTTGTGCCGTAATTGCACATAGCCGCAGCAAACTTACAATAGTCGTTTACGGTGGAAATAAGACCTGCGCCGCCGCTTTCGAAATTCTTACCACCCTGGAACTTATTCTTCTTCTCTATTTCGTGGAAGGTATCCTCATCGTAAGAGAATGCATAAAGGGTAGCAAGACGGTGCGCCTTTTCTTCGGGAACACGGAAATATGTATCCTTCATACCGAGAGGCTCAAAAATGTTTTCTCTCATGTATTCGCCCAGAGTCTGACCCGAAACGACCTCTATAAGAGCACCGAGAACGTCGTGACACCAGCTGTAATGCCAATGTGTTCCGGGCTCAAAATGAAGAACGCTTTTTGCCATAGCAGCGGCAAATTCTCTGGTGGTGTAAGTCTCGGGTTTTTCTTCGAGAAGCTTTCTTACAGCCTTGCATTTTTCATAGTCAAGACCTGCTGTCATGGCAAAAAGATCCCCTACTGTTATGGGCTTCTGCGCGGGTACGGTGTCAAGGAATCCGCCCTTCTGACTGGGAACGCATTTCTTCATTTCCTTATACTCGGGCAGATAGAGATACAAGGGGTCGTTAAGCAAAAACTTTCCCTTCTCGAGAAGCTGCATACCTGCGGTACAGGTAACAACCTTTGAGGTGGAATATATGTAATACATATCCTCGGGAGAAACCTTCTTCTGGGTGGCCACATCGGAATATCCCGCACTATGTCTGAATATTTCCTTACCGTCTTTAAGAACGGCGCAGTCAACGCCGGGAATATGTTGAACGGTTATAAGCTCGTCAAGAAAACTCTTTAAGGGTGAAAAATCCATTTTTCTTCGTTCCTTTACAGAATGTTTTATACTGTATAAGTCTACACCAAAAGCCCTCTCTTGTCAACCCCTGTACCCAAAAAGTTAAAATCACTTTAAAATTACAATTTCGGATAAAATTCGTTTTTTTGATTTGAATACTTATGATATATTTGATATTATTATAAACACAGTCCACCTTAACGGAGGAAAAGCAGAATGAAGAAACAAGAAACTACAAAAAAGAAGTCCTTTATAATTTCGGGACTTGCAAGATTTATACCCTACTACAAACCCTATCTTGGTACCTTCGCATGCGATATGCTATGCTCCTTGGGTGTTACCATTTCGGATCTGGCATTTCCTATGCTTGTAAGATACCTGATGAACAACGGCCTTAGCGAAGCTTCCGGAGTCAATCTCGACGTAATATGGAAAACGGCAATACTCATCCTTCTATTAAAGGTTGCCGACGTACTTTGCAATTATTACGTAAACTCCTACGGTCATATAATGGGCTCCCGAATGGAAACAGATATGAGAACCAAGCTTTTTGCACACCTTGAAAAGCTTTCCTTCTCCTATTACGACAACGTAAAAATCGGCCAGCTTATGTCGAGAATAACAAACGACCTTTTCGACATAACCGAATTTGCTCACCACTGCCCCGAAGAATTCCTTATTGCGGGCATTAAGATAATAGGCTCCTTTATCATCCTTTCAACCATAAGCCTTAAAGTAACCCTCGTAATATTCGCCTGCCTTCCCTTTATGTTTGCTTTTTCCCTTATATACAGCAAAAAAATGCGTTCCGCATTTAAGGAGCAGCGTTCCCAGATAGGCGAAATAAACGCTGAAGTAGAGGATTCCCTTGCAGGTATCCGCGTAGTTAAATCCTTTGCAAACGAAGAGCTTGAAAAGGAAAAATTCGATAGAAGCAATAAGAAATTCTTATCCATAAAGAAAAAGACCTACAGATACATGGGCATATTCCATTCCGGTATCAGATTCTTTAACAGCTTTATGTACCTTACCGTTGTGGTAGCAGGTGCGCTGTTTATAGTTGCGGGTGAAATAACCCTTGTAGACCTCACCGCATACATACTCTACGTCACCACTCTTCTCAACTCTATATCCACCCTCGTTTCCTTTACCGAACAGCTTCAAAGAGGTCTTACAGGCTTCCACAGATACCTTGAAATCATTGACACCCCCGCAGATATAGCCGACAGTCCCAACGCCACAGACATAGAAAACGTTCAGGGCAACATTTCATTTGAAAACGTGGACTTTAAGTACGGCGAAAATCTCTCTGAGGTACTTTCCCGCATAAATATGGAGGTAAAGAAGGGCGAAAAGATTGCCATCGTAGGACCCTCCGGCGGAGGAAAGACCACCATTTGCAGCCTTATCCCCCGTTTTTACGACGTTACGGGTGGCAGAATTACCCTTGACGGCAAGGATATAAGAGATATCACCCTCAAATCCCTCCGCAGCAGTATCGGTGTGGTTCAGCAGGACGTTTATCTCTTTGCGGGAACTATCCGCGAAAACATCGAGTACGGCAAACCCGGAGCATCCTTTGAAGAAATAGTCGAAGCGGCAAAAAGTGCAGGCGCTCACGACTTTATCTGCTCCCTCGATAACGGTTACGACACATATGTAGGCGAAAGAGGCGTACGTCTTTCGGGGGGCCAGAAGCAACGTATCTCTATTGCGAGAGTATTCCTTAAGAATCCTCCCGTTCTGGTTCTTGACGAAGCGACCTCAGCCCTTGATAACGAAAGCGAAAAGATAGTTCAGCGCTCTCTTGACACCCTTGCAGAGGGCAGAACCACCTTTATTATAGCTCATAGACTTACCACCGTAAGAAACGCCACAAAGATCCTCGTTCTTACTGAAAACGGAATCGAAGAATCTGGCACCCACGAAGAGCTTATGGCAAAGAACGGCATATACAGTAACCTCTACGAGCTTTACAGCGTATAAACGATCAACAACTAAGGAAGCGAAAATAAATGCAGAATTATTTCGGCAAAATAATTAATACTCACGTTCATATCTACCCCGAAGTAATTGCCTCAAAAGCCACCGAGGCAATAGGCAAGTTCTACGACATTCCCATGAATATGGTGGGAACAGAAGAATCGATGCTTAAGGAAATAGACGCCTTTGGCATAAACCACGTCTTTCTTTTAAGCACAGCCACCGTTCCAAAGCAGGTTAGGCACATAAACGATTTTCTTATCTCTCTCCTTCAAACGCACGGCAGAGATAAGTTCACCGCCTTCGGTACGGTACATCACCTTACCGAGGATATTGAGGGTGAAATGGAATACCTCCGTAAAAACGGAATTACGGGAATAAAGTTCCACCACGACTTTATGGGTATTGCCGCAGACGACCCTGCATTCGATAAAATCTACGAGATTGCCCAGGCAAATTCAACCCCCGTATACTTCCATACGGGAGATTCAAGATACCCGTACACAAATCCTCAGCAGATGCTCTCCATCCGTAAAAAGTTCCCCGAGCTCATAATAATAGCCGCCCATTTCGGTGGATATTCCGTGTGGGAAGATGCGGCAAAAGAGTTTAAGGACGCGAACTTCTATTACGACACATCCTCTTCCCTTTTTGAGCTTTCTCCCGAAAGAGCGACTGAGCTCATAAGAAAGATGGGGGTGGACAGATTCTTTTTCGCTACCGACTTCCCCATGTGGGATTTTGCAGGAGAATGGGAGAGATTCTCAAAGCTTTCCCTTACCGACGAAGAATTTGACAAGATAGTCCACATTAACGCAGAAAACTTCCTCAGAAAAGTAAGAAAAAACGATTTACCCTCATTCATAAAATAACCACTGTAAAAGGAGAACACAACCATGGCCGAACTTAACAGAAAACTCAGAGTCGGTATTATCGGTACCGGCGGAATAGCTGGCGCTCATCTCCCTCAATACCTCAAGCTTGACGCCGTAGAAGTAGTTGCCGGCGCAGATATAAAGCCCGGAAAGGCAAGAAAATTCTTTAACAAGCATGGCATGACTGAGGTAAGATGTTATGAAAACCACCTTGAAATGCTGGAAAAAGAGGACCTTGACGCAGTAAGCGTTTGTACCTACAATACCCAACACGCAGTATGTACCATAGACGCCCTTAAAAGAGGCGTAAACGTTCTTCTCGAAAAGCCCATGAGCGTTACCATTGAAGAGGCCGTTGAAATAAGAAAGGCCGAGCTTGAAAGCGGCAAGGTTCTTTCCATAGGCTTCCAGCCCCGTTTTGATGCAAATATGCAGATGATAAAGCACATTGTCGAATCGGGCGAGCTTGGTAAAATATACTATATCCAGACAGGTGGCGGCCGCAGAAGAGGCATCCCCGGCGGAAGCTTTATTAAAAAAGAAACCGCAGGCGTAGGCGCGCTGGGTGATATAGGTTGCTATTCTCTTGATATGGTACTCAACGCCATAGGTTATCCCAAGCCCCTTACCATTTCCGCATACAAGTCCGACTTCTTCGGCAAAAATCCTCTTGAACGCCCCTCTGATTATGAAAAATTCTCGGTTGACGATTTCGCCGCCGCATTTATAAGACTTGAAGGAGACATACTCCTCGACTTCCGTATTGCATGGGCAATGAATATCAACACCCCCGGCGACACCATAATCCTCGGTACCAAAGCAGGTTTGAGAATCCCCTCCACCGACTGCTGGAATGGCTCCGTTGGCGGCCCCATGACAATCTACAAGACCATAGGTAAGACCCATATGGAATATCAGGTGCCCATTCTTGAAAACAAGGTTGACCTCTTTGAGCAGAAGATACGCTCCTTCGTTAACGCAATCCTCAAGGATAAACCCTCCCCCGTTCCCTCTTCCCAGATAATCATCAATCAGGCCATTCTCGACGGCATAGTAAAGTCCGCAGAACTTGGCAGAGAAATAGAAGTAACTGTTCCTGAAATATAAATACTTATCCGCATTCCGAAAGGGGTGCGGATTTTTTCTGATTTCTTCCCATTGTGAAAATATTGTAAAATTCAACAGACCCCTCTTGACAATCAGCTGACCATGTGATATAATCAAACCATAGAACACGACGAAATAGAAAGGAGGCACTCCCATGCAGCATCTGCCGGGAACGACTATTGAAGCGGGATTAAGCGCCGC
>JAZRLW010000132.1:0-3886 GCA_045647025.1 Eubacteriales bacterium | reverse complement strand
GTGGGCATGAGTACCGTCTGCGAGGCCATGGCCGCCCGTCACATGGGACTCCGTGTGTGCGGTGTGAGCTGTATAACCAACATGGCGGCAGGCCTTAACGCCACACCCCTCACCCATACCGAGGTTGCCGAAACTGCGGCTAAGGTCGAGGCCGAGTTCTCGGAATTGATGTATAGGCTTATTGAAGAGATAGGAAGGATATAACCATGATTGACCTTCATCTCCATCTCGACGGCTCGATGCCCATTGACACATTTATTAAGCTTGCCAAAAGCCAAGGGGTGAATATACCCGAAAGCAGGGAAGATGTGGTTAAGCTTCTTACCCTGCCCCCTGAGAGCAGGGATTTAAACGATTATCTGAAGTGCTTTGACCTGCCCCTTTCTGTTATGCAGACCGAAGAGGCGGTGTTTACCTCCGTAAAGGAGCTTTGTGAGGAGTTGAAGGGGCAGGGGCTTGAGCACGCAGAGATAAGATTTGCTCCCCAGCTTCATCTTCAGAGGGGCGCCACGCAGGAAGGAATTGCGCTGGCGGCCTGCGAGGGTGTAAAGGCATCTGGCTTTAATGCGGGTATAATTCTTTGTTGTATGAGAGGGACGGACAACCTTGCCCTCAATATGGAAACTATAAAAATCGCGTCAACCACGCGGAAAAACGGCGTTGTTGCCGTGGATTTGGCGGGGGCGGAGGCGCTTTTCCCCACAAAGGACTACCGAGGCCTATTTGAGTATGCAAGTAGTCTGGGGTTGACCTTTACAGTCCACGCTGGAGAGGCAGACGGCCCCGAGAGCGTTTGGGCTGCCGTAAGCTTCGGAACTCCCCGAATCGGTCACGGAGTAAGGGCTATGAGCGACCCCGAGCTGCTGAAAGTGATCAAGAAAAAGGGCATCGTGCTTGAAATGTGCCCCGTGTCCAACCTTCAGACGGGGGCGGCCACAGAGGAGGACTATCCCCTTATGAAATATCTTGAAATGGAGATACCCGTTACCCTTAACACCGACAACATGACCGTGTCGGGCACCACTTTGGCAAAGGAATTTGAGGTTGCCGAGAAGCTCTTTGGGCTGACCGAAGAGGGTAAGAGGGTGCTTGTTGAAACGGCGAAGAGATGTAGGTTTGAGATGTAATAATTAGGCGTTCCCCAACCCCGAAGGCAATTGCCTTCGGGGTTTTCTTTGCCCAAGGCAAAGAAAACGGGCCTTGCGGAGCAAGGCCCGTTGGGGACGAAATGGTGAAAAATTTACATTTTCCCCCTTGATTTTTTGGTTAAAAGGTGGTATACTGTGTCAGGCAAAAATCGCCATTAATCAACATTATTCGAGGAAAATGTGTTATGAAAATTCATTCTTCCAATTACATAAAAAATTTCCTGGGCCCCTGCCTTGTTTTCTCCGCCCTTACGGGCATTTCGGCGGCGGTGATAATTACCCTTTTTCGGTGGCTTGCAGAAAAAGCCATACACGGCTCGGGAATAATTTACACATTTGTTCGCTCACATCCCATTTTTTTGGCGGCTTTGGTTCCCGCGGCGGCTCTTTTGGGATTTCTGGCAGCGCTTCTGCTCACCTATGCTCCCAGCTGTAAGGGTGGCGGCATACCCACGGCAGTGGCCGCACTCCGCGGAATTGTAAAGTTTGACTGGATAAAGAGTATCTTCCTCCTTCCCATATCGGCCATTATGACCTATGTTGTGGGCGTTCCTCTGGGTAACGAGGGCCCCTGCGTTCAGATGGGTACCGCCATTGGCGGTGGCACGGCCTGGTTTGTGGGCGGCAAAAAGAAGAGAGCTTGGTTTAGATACATAATGACGGGCGGCGCCTCGGCGGGCTTTGCCATGGCTACGGGAGCTCCCATTACGGCCATCCTCTTTACAATGGAGGAGGCTCACGGGCGACTTTCCCCCCTTCTTTTCAGCGTGACATCCATCGCCGTTATTGTCAGCGAGATATGCGTTGAGCTTATCGAACCCATAGTTCATGTGCCCTTAAAGCTTTTTGAGCTTGACGTTCCCGCACATTTGCCCCCCTATCTCCTCTGGCTTCCCCTTATCGTGGGTATAGTCTGCGGCGGATGCGCCATACTTTTTACCAGAGCTTACTTAAGGTGCGACCTGTTTATTCAGGAAAAGATGAAGAAGATTCCCTTTATGGTGAAGCTTCCTATAATATTTGCATGCGTTTCCCTTATAGGATTTTTCAGCGCTGAAATTCTTGGCTCGGGTCACTCCCTTATAGAAAAGCTTTTTCATAGGGAGAGCATCTGGTATCTTATTATAATTTTCTTCCTTGTCAGAGCCATTCTTATGATGATTGCCAACACCTCGGGTGTTACGGGTGGCGTGTTCCTGCCTACCCTCACCTTTGGCGCTCTTCTCGGTGCCCTTTGCTCCGAGGCCTTTATTGCCATGGGTGTGGTTTCTCCCGATTTTCACATACTTTTCGTTACGGTGGGCATGGTTTCATTTCTTGGCGCAGCATCAAAAATCCCCCTCACTGCCTGCTTTTTTGCCATTGAGGCACTTTGCGATATAAGCAATCTTCTCCCCGTTGCCATCGGTGTGGCGGTGGCCTTCTTTATAGTTGAGATTTCGGGAATTGACGACTTCGGTGCCACCATCGTTAAGGCAAAGGCTAAGGCGTTGAGAAAGGACAAGACCCCCATTGAGGTGGAGGTTTCCCTTGAGGTAAAGGCTGGAGCATTTGTTATTGACAAGGTTATCAAGGACATTCTTATGCCCGATTCCTGCGTTATCCTCTCTGTGGACAGAAGGTCAAAGGACTCCCGTGGCGGAGCCATTGCGGAGGGTGATATAATAAACGTTCACTACATAACCTACGACCCCGCCGATACGGTGCAGGAGCTTGAAGCGTTGGTTGGAGAGCAGAGCGCCGGAGTGAGAGAATTGATGAAAGTTTCTACAGTGGTCAGTGATCAGTGTTCAGTGGTCAGTGGGATAAGGTAGTAATTGTAAGGCATAAATACATGTGCTACCGCAGATATAATACAGAAAGAAAAGAGCCTTCTTTTTTAGAAGGCTCTTATTATTTGCAAAAAATCTGCGTTAGCAATAGTGTTTTTTTCGTGTCGGCCAGTAAGATTGTTGATACGTAATTTTTATCTGCGGTAGCACTTGTGACTATGCCGTACAATAATAAATACCGCTTTTGACTGACCACTGATCACTATTTATTATATTTATTCCCTGCGTGGATGAGCAGTGCAAGGCCGAGGGCAAATCCCAGACCAAAGGCGATAAATCCTAATACCGACTCTGTTATGCCCAGAATAATGGCGGTGACCAAAAGTCCCAGTCCAACAATGAGAATGCCTTGTCCCGAGAGGGAGCAGAAGGCCTTTTTGTTCTCCTCCGACACCTTATCGTAATGGTAATCGTGAAGGAGGGAGATCTTTTCTTTTTTCCATATCAGGTAGCCTATTGCCACAAGCACAAGGCCGATGGTGGCTATTAAAATGACTGCAAGGAGCATAATGGTTCTCCTTTGTGGGGCTTATTGAGCATCAGGCTCAAAGCCGTAGAGCTCTTCGCCCACATAGGTCAGGGTGCCGGTCATTCCCTTGTCAAAGCCCTGATATATCTCCTCTTCAACTTCAAACTCCAGCTCTTGGCCGTCGTCGGTCTTGAATACGATAGCGAAGTATCTCACAGATTTGGGCATCTTGTATCTTTCGACACTTATCTCTTTGCCGCAGGATATATCTATTACCGTTGCGTGGACGGTGATCATTTCGGGCTGCTCCTGTTCGGATTCTTCTGGGGGTGACTGGGGCTTTTCGGAATTTTCTTGTTGCTTTCTCAAGAAAATGTTAGCCGAGGTAAGGAAAATAAAGCCGCAACTGATAAAAACGGTGCCTACGGATGTGTCGC
>JAZRLW010000131.1:0-4240 GCA_045647025.1 Eubacteriales bacterium | reverse complement strand
CTTCCAGGATTACGACTTCTTTATGCTGTTATCCGGCTTCTATACACTGGTTGGATTAACTGCAGGTATCGTAATTGATATAAGCTACGGATTTATTGATCCCAGAATCAGAATGGGGGCGAAGTAAGTAATGGCAACAATGAATAAATATGATAATATTCCCGTTGAGAAGTTTCAGTTTGCCACAAGAACTGACCTCGCTCACGATAAAAAGTTTGATACCAAGCCCGTAAGCTACTTCCAGGGTGCTTTCCGCCGCTTCAGTAAGAATAAGGGCGCGGTCGTTGGCGGTATCGTAATCGCAATTCTGGTACTTTTTGCCATTATTGCTCCCTTCTTTACTCCTTTTCAGCCTGCATACTTCGATATGGTTTATGCTTACGTAACTCCCAAGGCTCACATTTTTGCTGACAACGGCATTGATTTCTGGGACGGCTGTAAGGTAAAAAATACTAACTATGTTGGTTATCTCAAGGATCTTGCTCTTGCTCAGGAAACCGGCAGAGATGTAATTAAGAGAGGTGAATACACCGTAAGTGAAGACGGTTCCAATTATACCTATCGCTACGATACCTATTACGGCGTAGGCTTCGGTAAGTATAAGATCATCTCCCAGGAAGAGTTTGACGATATTCAAAGATACCAGAACGAAACGGGCAAGCAAATACTTTATCCTATCGTTAAGCTTGCTGACAGACCTACTCTTGAAAAGAATAAGTACGATGCAAACATCTACTATGAAGTAGAAAACCCCAAGGTCTCTATCCTCCGTCCCAAGGTAGACAAGGATGGCAATATCATTCCTAACTATTGGATGTATGATGCAAGCTCCAATAACAGCTTGATACCCGAGTACAACTCCCTTAGAATAGAAGGGGAGAATGGTATTGAAAAGAACGGTAAGACCTATTATTATGCTTACGGTAGACGCGTAGACGGCGGTATTGAAGTAAGAGCCGAATACTACGAATACTATATTTACTCTCATACTCAGTTAAAGAACGACGGCATTGATGAGCCTCTTTTCCTTTTTGGTACTACCCAGACAGGTAAGGACATCTTCGCATGTCTTGCATATGGTGCGAGATTCTCCTTCATATTCGCAACTATAGTTGCAGCTGCAAACTTTATCGTCGGCGTTATCTGGGGCTCTATCTCCGGCTATTTCGGTGGCAAGATCGACCTTGCTATGGAAAGATTTGCCGAGATTCTCGGTTCCGTACCTACGATGATCGTTATTACTCTTCTTAAGTATCACATGGGTAGCTCAAGCCAGGCGCTCGTATTGTTTATAGCGTTCTTTGCAACGGGCTGGATAGGCATGGCGGGAAGAACCCGTATGCAGTTCTACCGTTTCAAGAATCAGGAATACGTTTTGGCTGCAAGAACCCTTGGCGCAAGCGATGCAAGAATCATGTTCAAGCATATCTTCCCCAACGGTCTTGGTACCATCGTAACCAGCGTTGCGTTGGTTATCCCCTCAATGATATACTCTGAAACCAGCCTTTCTTACTTGGGCATTATTAACCTTGAAGCAGGAAATACAACATCTGTCGGTACTCTTATCGCGGCGGGACAGCAGTCCATTATGGCAGACGCGGGCTACGTTGCACTCTTCCCCTGTCTGTTCCTGGTTCTCTTAATGCTCAGCTTTAACTTGTTCGGTAACGGCTTGCGCGACGCGTTCAATCCGTCACTCAGAGGATCGGAGGAGTAATCATGAATAAAGAAGTTAAATTATCAGTAAATAACCTTAAGGTCTCCTTCCGTACAGACGCAGGTAAGGCTCAGGCCGTACGCGATATTTCCTTTGACCTTTATAAGGGTGAGACCCTCGCAATAGTTGGCGAATCCGGTTCCGGTAAGTCGGTAACCTCCAAGTGCATCATGGGTATTTCTGCCGTAAACGCTATCCACGAAGGCGGCGAAATACTTTACGACGGTCAGGATCTTCTCCGTATTCCCGAGGAGGAAATGCATAAGCTTCGTGGTGACAAGATCGCTATGATCTTCCAGGATCCTCTGTCCTCACTTAACCCTATCATGCGTATAGGCAGACAGATCACCGAAGCGATGCTTCTTAAGAATAAGGCTAACCGTAAGGAAGGCCGCGTAACCTTCAATAAGACCCTTGCGATACTCTCCGAGACTGCAAAGAAGGCTCTTGGTGAAACTAAGAATGCAAGCCTTTCCGCCGGTGAGGTTGATAAGCTTATCAAGACCTTTGACGAATTTAATATTCAGGCAATCAAGCTTGAAAACAGCTATAATGCCTCCCGTACTTCTGCGGAGGAAATGATAGCAAGCATAAAAGACCTGCTCTTCCTTACCGAAAAGAATCAGAAGGTTGACGTTGTTGCCACCCTTAAGCTTATTGCAAACCAGCTTAAGGCAATTAACGATAAGTATTTTATCTCAAATTATTCCGAGGCGCTCAAGGCTCATCTCGTTGCTCTTGGCGGCGTAATGAAGACCGAGAAATCAAAGATAACCCTTGGAGATTCCGTTAAGAAGGTGGTAAGATCTACTGCCGCCCAGAAGCAGGCTTCTGCCGAAACCGTTCAGGTTCTCGAGGCTATGATGAATACTGCTGAAGAAATGGTTGCGCAGCCTGCATACAATTTTTTCAGAATAGGTTATTATGTATACAAGAATCCCGATAAGGACCTTAGCCAGATGCCCGTTGAGGAGGCTAATGAGCTTGCCTATAGATTCCTTACCGAGGACTTCATGGAATCCTTCATCAGCATGGAAAAGATTGCTGTTCAGTATTCTGTAGGTAAGACTATGGAAAACAAGAAGAACGCGATCACTGACCTTAAAAATGCTATTGATTTCTTCAGAGCAGGCAACTTTACAGCTCAGGATGCTGCCGCCCTTTGCAAGAGCGTTAATAAGAGCGTCCTTTCCGCTATTGATCCTCTCACAGTTATTAAGGATAACGTAGCTTATACCTTTGGCGGAGCTCTTGATAGGGAAGTAGAGAAGTACTTCTTCTACGTTAAGAACAACCCCAAGGAAGAAGCACGTTTTGCCCGTCAGACAGCAAAGAGAGAGGCTCTGATTGCAAGAGGCAAGACTGTAGACTGGCAGGTAGTTCCCAAGTCTGTTGTTGAACTGGAAACTCAGATCGAAATAATCGTTTCCGTTCTTTCAAGAGTAATGAACAAGTTCCAGTCAGACGTTGATAATGCAGATAGCTTTGATCTTGATAAGCGTTGTATAGAGATAATCGACTATCTTAAGGAAAAGGCTTCCCAGGTAGTTTATACTCTTACAAAGCGTATCGCAAAGGAAAAGGCTATCAAACTCATGGAAGAGGTTGGTATTCCCGAAGCGAGAATGCGTTTCAGACAGTATCCCTTCGAGTTCTCCGGTGGTATGCGCCAGCGTATAGTTATCGCCATCGCTCTTTCCGCAAACCCCGACATCCTCATCTGCGACGAGCCTACCACAGCTCTTGACGTTACTATTCAGGCTCAGATTCTTGAGCTTATAAATAAGTTAAAGCGCGAACGTAACCTCTCCATCATATTCATCACTCATGACCTTGGTGTCGTTGCAAATATGGCGGACAGAATTGCAGTTATGTATGCAGGTAAGATAGTAGAGTACGGTACTGCAAACGAGGTATTCTATAATCCTCAGCATCCTTATACTTGGGCTCTTCTTTCCTCCATGCCTGACCTTGATACCAACGAAAAGCTTGACGCTATTCCCGGTACACCCCCCAATATGATTTATCCTCCCGTTGGCGATGCCTTTGCGGAGAGAAATAAATACGCGTTGAAGATTGACTTTGAAATGCAGCCTCCCACGTTCAAAATTTCTGACACTCACAGTGCTGCTACTTGGTTGTTGCATCCCGATGCTCCCAAGGTTGAAATGCCCAAAATCATTCGCGACCGTATTGCAAGAATGAACGCAAAAGGAGGAAATGAAGAAAATGTCTGAAAAGAAATATCCTGAAGTTCAGGCAGGGGAAGTTCTTCTTAAAGTAGAAAATCTTTCCCAGCACTTTGGTCCTCTCAAGGCGGTAGATAATATATCTTTTGAAGTAAAAAAAGGTGAAGTTTTTGGCTTGGTTGGTGAATCCGGTTGCGGAAAGACCACCACCGGCCGTACCATCATTCGTCTTTACAACGCTACCGGCGGTAACGTTTATTTCAAGGGTCAAAGAATCGGAGCCGGCGCCCTTGGTTATAAGGAAGCTATCAAGGCAGCAAAAGAAAAGGCAAAG
>JAZRLW010000130.1:0-6515 GCA_045647025.1 Eubacteriales bacterium | reverse complement strand
TTTTCAATATATTCGTCAAGCTCCTCAACCTTTTCGAGAATACCAGAATATACTCGCTCAACATACTTGTTTGCGTGAATATCAAGATTCTCTTTCGAAAGCCCAAGGGTCTTTTCCACGTCTGATCCGTCATTATAGGATGCTTGGAAAAGAAGAAGAAAAACGTTTTCTCTTGCCTCGGTTCTTGTAAGACTTTTTTTCATTACAGATTCTCCACTCCAACAATGGTTACGTTAACACGACAAACGTTAAGTCCGGTCATAGTCTGAACGTTATCCATTATGTTTGCCTGAATGTTTGCAGCTACTTCCTGAATCTTAGCGCCGTAAGCCATAACCACAGACACGTCCATAACAAGACCGTCCTCTGTAGAAACATAAGAAACGCCCTTGGGAAGCTTCATTCCTTTAATGATTCTTTTAGGGTCAACCGCCTTTTTAACGGCTATTCTGCATACGCCTTCGGTTTCAAGAGCCGCAGTGTAGGCAATCTTGTTAATTACTTCTTCGGAAACCTTGATAAAGCCTGTTCCGTTCTGTTCCATATTCTGTATCCTCCGATTAAATTTAGGTTAAATTCTGTCATACCTTGATGTTCTTAAAACGCCGAAAAGCAAGCTCACAAAAAGAGGAGCTTGACAATCGGTTGTATTCTGCTTATTATACCACATTTTTTGCGTTTTGCCAATACCAAAAATGAATAATTAATAAAATATTCATTATTATAGGTTGTTTTATTCAAAATCTGCCCCTGTTTTACCCTCTTCCGCAGCTGATTGTCCCGCATTGAACTCAATGACCGTCACGTTGGACGGAGAATACCCCGTTTGAGAGACCGCAATATCGGTTATCTGGGCCGCCTGAGCCGACGTTAATGAGGACTCAGACACCACTATACTCACCGTATCCCGGCTGACAAAAGCAATACACTCACCGAAGCCTTTCGCCTTTATAAGACTTTCAATAGCAGTTTCGCAGGTTTCGGAAAATGCGTAATGCTCAATCTCCGCATATGCCAAAGATTTATTTTCCCCGCTGGCCCCGGGATCACTGATAACGCTGTTCAACGCCGCTGTTGCCTCGTCACGCTTCTTTTCCCTGTTGTATCGGGCAGAAACGAAATACTCACTTTTTTCATCCTCACCGTCGTATACAAAATCCGCATCTCCAAAATACTCTTCCGCATCCTTTGCATCATCATCCTTTAAAAGTCTGTCCTTGTTCAGATATACGGCAAGCCCCGTAAGCAGAGCTAAGCCCAAAATAAGCCACTTAATATTTTTCATAACCGTCCTCCAAAAGCTTTAGTTGTTAATTTATATGCCCGTTATTCCATAAAATTCACCTTTCCATACGGCTTATGTGAATACGGTTACTGGGTAATCCCGTAAGCGCAGATATAAGCTCCGTTATTTCGTTTTTTACCACAGAAGAATCTCCACCCTGACACACTACCACGATCCCTGAAATTTCAGGCATATACTCGGTTATTTGAACGGGATATTCATTTGATTGAGACTGAATCAGCACATAGCTTTTTTCCGTAAGGGAATCACCTTGAAAACGGTTTGTGGTACCGTCGGTAGAGGAGCTTTCCGACACCTTTTCCTCTACGGCGTAAACCTTTGTCCCCTGCTCTTTTAACAGTACCATTATCTCACATTTTCCCACGCCTGACACTCGACCTATAACGTCCTTTAGCCTACTTTCCAGATATTCGGAATATTCCTCGGGATTGACAGATTCGGATGTCTTGACATCATTTTCCACAGATGTTCCACTAAACAGAAAATACAAGCAAAGAGCAACGGCCAATAGTATTATAATAACCATCCCCGAATGCTTGGAAATCCAATCCTTATCTATTTTTTTAAGAAGATCCTTAACCATTCCAATCCACCTTTTCGTCTACGGTAACAACCCTTATTCTTTCAATTTCTACCCCAAGTTTTAAGGCCAAATATTTCTTTACAGCCGTAGGATTTTCGCACTTACATACAACCTCGACATCCCCAAGACAAAACCCCTGCCCCGACCACAAAACGGAACATTCCACGCTTATAGGTTTGTTGCCGGTAAATTCCTCTACTAGACTGAAAATTTCGTCTTTTGTAAGCTCACTTATAATTTCCCCCGCAGCCGTATAGGTGTTGTTTTCAGAAACTGTGACCTCGGCACTTTCCATTACTTGGTTTATACTTGAAGTTATATCTATCCCTGCGATGACTTTAACCAACGCTGAGGTGATTATCAACGTAAGCAATATGCGGAGAGCATTTTTGCAACCGTTATCGGGTATCAACATACCAAAGGCCACGCCAAACACGGATAGTCCTATAAAAGAGGTTAGAACTTCCCCACTCATTTCAGATTCCTTTCATCATAAACGCAAATAATGCACAGATCATTATACCGTATCCGCACAGCATTGAAAACATCATCGAATAAGCATCCTTTACGCTCCCCAGGAATTTTTCCGCCGAAGAGTTTCCACCCAGCGCAAATACCGTTCCACAAACCACAGAGACCAAATATCCAGAAGCTATCCCACACAAGGGAACAGCAACAGTAACGCTTACAACGGCAATACCGAATATTCCAGAAGAATTACGAAGATTTTCAACGCTGGCAAACCAAACGTCAAGGCCGTCGGCGATATACCCGCCCGCCACGGGAATATATGTACCCGCCGCATACTTAATACTCTTTCTTGCAAGGGTATCGGCTCCCGACGTAGCAATGGTGTTTATCCCTCCTATCCCCGTAAAAACAAAGTATATAAAGGTCATAACCCCAGCGGCTATTTTTTTCAGGGATGCAGTCACTCCGTTAAACGCCACATTGTCAGATACAGCAGACATGGATGCAAGACAAAAGGCGGTGTTTACAAGAGTGGGTACAAGCGTAACAAGAACCGTGCCCAATACCGACACGGCCGTATATACCAGAGTTCCCGAAGACGCAGCCAACGAAGGTCTGCCCGAAGCGCTTATAAGCCCCAGAGTTACGGGCATCGCGGCGGTAACGTAACCTGACAAAGAATCCAGAACAGTTTTCATACTCCCAATGGTAAAAGAAATATTTTTATACAGCAAACACGCACAGGAAAGCACTGACACTATTTCGCAAATCCTTGCAGCTTCGGGCGAAGGTGAACTAAGCTCTCTTACAATAAAACCCAATACGGACAAAATACAGGCCGTGCCGATTATGCCCGCCATTTCCTTCAGACAAGAAATCAGACACTTCCCTATTCCTTTCATTAAAGTCCGCGCATCAAATATCTCATCAACACTGTCAATATCAAGGGTTAACCCAAGGCTTTTGGCATTTTCTTCCGTAATATGCGGTAAACTTTCTTCAAGAATACCCAAATCGTATTCGGCAATACCCTTTTCTACAATTTCAGTAAAAGATTCTGCACTCATTGACAGGGCAAGTCCGAAAATAAGAAACACAACTGAAAGCAGCATCAATATTGGCTTTAAAATCCCGAAAAAATTTCCGTTATATCCCCAAAAACTCCTTCCATAACGGGAATGCAAAGGAGCAGCACGGATATTTTCCCCACAAACTCGGCCTTTTTCCCAAGCCCCTCTTCGCCCACTCCCCTTGCAGTATCGGAAACGAAACCAGTCAGCCATGAAAGCCCAACCCCTTTAATTGCAAAATTTATAACTTCCCCGGAAACACCGGCTTTTCCCGCCGCATTCTCTACGGCCTCGGTTATTTTATCCACCCCGTCAATGAGGTTGAAGATCACAAAAAATCCGCCACATATAGCCGTAATCACCGCAAACGTAGGAGATATTCCTTTTATGGAAAAACAAATTATGGCTGTAGCGATGCAAACACATAAAAGCCTTACTGCATCAACACTTACTTCCCACATTTTAAACCTCATTATTCCTGGCCTTACAATCGGAAAACAGACCGCAACGTGTTCAAAAGGGAGCTGAATTGCTCTATCATAAGCAGCAGAACCACTATAACCCCCGCAGTAGTAACGAGAGCTGCAATATCCTGCCTGTCAGCCCGACGCAAAACGTGATCAAGAACAGTTACTATTATGCCAACCGCCGCTATCTGAAACAAAACCTCAATATTCATCTGTCCTGCCTCACAGTAACATTATCACCGCAAACGTCCCCATACTAAATCCCGCAACGGTATACAGTTTGCCGTATTTTTTACTTCTGTCAAGAGCATCAACAAGGCATCCGTCAAGCGCCGTTATACTATCCGCACATAAACGCAGCTGGGATATAACGTCTCCCTGCCCAAGCTCCATGAAAAATCTGTCCAAGATCCCCTCATCGCCACTCTCAAGGCACATCGAACCCAAGTTTTTCTCTTTTGCTTTAAGGTAATATATGTAAAGCAATTCCCCGTTCATACTCACGTTTTTAAAAAGATCAAGACCTGTCTTATCTGCCCCGATTATATCAAACACGTTTCTCTTGGAGCTCCTTATTTCGTCACTCACGTTAATTATGAAAGCCTTTATCCTTTTTAATGAATCGACCCGCCTGAAAAGGCGGATCCTCTTTGTTTGCCAAAACAGAACCGAAAGAATGAAAATGGCTATTATCAATATGTTTTTTATACCCATACACCACTCTTCAAAAACTCGCACTTACAGGAAAATTTCCCATCACTAAGGCTCGGCATAAGACAAACGTCAAAGTAAGGTATTACCGACGAAAAGCCCTCTCTCAGCATAAGGTCGGAAATATTTTTGCCATGAGCCGTAGCAAAAAATGCAGTACCTGCCCAAAGCCCTTGCAATATCTGGGAAATATCCTCTTTTCCACCGATTTCGTCTATCACCATTACCTCAGGAGAAAGAGCTCTCAATCCTGCGACAATGCCTTCCCCCTTTGGGTAACCATCAAGGACGGCGCAGAAAGGCAAAACGTTTCTGTCGGACATTGCGATTTCACTTCTTTCGTCAACCACGCAAACCTTAAATCCCAGCTCCGAAACGTACCTTGCACAATCTCTTAACAGAGTAGTCTTGCCCTGTCCGGGAGGAGAAACTATCAAAACGTTATTTACCATACCGTTACTGTCAACAAGAGCAGAGGACACCGACAAAGAACACCCGGTAACGTTTCTTGCAATCCTGAAATAAAACCCGCAAATATCCCTTACCGAACTTATTTTTCCACCGCTTACCGTAGCAGTACCCGTGATTCCCACACGGTGTCCGCCCTGGGTGGTTATGTAGCCTCTCTTTATGGACTCATCATAAGCATAAAGAGAGTTATTTGAAAGTTTCATAAGAATAAATGAAGCATCTGCCTCAAACAAGCACAAAGGGGATTTCAATTCGGCAGATAGCCCTTTATCCGTTAGAAAATATCTTTTCCCCGCCGCATATGCAATTATAGGACAGTCAACCTTCAACCTTATATCGGTAACCGCATCCAAAATACTATCATTACTACGCCTAAAAAGAGAAGCAATTTCATTGGGGAAATATCTGAAAACCTCGTACACCTTATTCATAGTACACTATATTCCCCCGCAAAAAGGAAATAGAACTTAACGGACGAAATTATATCCGCAAATTATCCTCTCTATGGCGCTCCCTATCATGGCAGGACAAATATTATAAACGTTAAATAAGCCCTTTATCCTGAATTCATCCTCTTCGCAGACAATCTTCCCCGATGAGGTAACCACAGAACGCAAACTAACGGTCATGGAATCCTCCGTTATACTTGACGGGGTGATTCCACAACTTCGTTCAACGCCGCAAACGTTGTACTTTATCCCTAAACTATCCAGCTTTTTTGCCACGCGTGAACAGCCCTCCGTAAGAAAAATAATGCAACGTGACTTTATGCGACTTCTGTATTCGAAAGGCTCAAAGAAGTCATTTTTAAAAATGATGGCCTCAAAATCCGTGCCGATATCCTTAAAATATCCGCCCGTATCGTAAATTAGCAGACCGTTACTATTTAACGAGCCGATTTTCACCTCATTCTCGGAAACGTAAATATAGTCGGTCAAAAACTTCAACAGAGTCTTTTCAAAAAATATATTCCTTACGCCTACGAAACATACTTTTTTCATTACTGTTTTTTGTGAGGTGAAAATATAAGTGCAATAATAAACCCAAAGATTATAGCGGCTGCTATTCCAGCGGCTGCCCCCATAAGACCGCCGGAAAGAATACCTATGGCGCCGTCTTCATTAATGGCCGTCTTTACGCCATTTACAAGGCAATGTCCAAACCCCGTCAAAGGTACGGTAGCTCCCGCGCCCCCAAAGTCAACAATATAGTCGTACACTCCTATGCCCGAAAGAATGGCTCCGGCAACTACATATCCCGTGAGTATTCTGGCAGGGGTAAGCTTTGTTTTTGAAATGAGAATCTGACCGATAAGGCAGAGCACCCCACCCGTCAAAAAGCATTTAAGATAGTCCAATAGCATCATAATACAGTCCCCCTATCAGATAACAATGTGCAGTAAATGGGCAATTCCGGGAATAGACTCTTTTTGCAAA